>NZ_JBEXET010000006.1:0-226684 GCF_040606415.1 Streptomyces sp. NPDC005423
GCCCATCCTCCCCGCCCGGGGCCCCCCCCCCCGGGGCGGGTTCCCCCCCCCCGGCCCCCCCCCCCGGGGCCCCCCGGGCCCGCGCGCCCTCCGCCCCCGACTTCGCCCTCGTCGCCCTCGTCGCGCGCGCGGGCTCGTAGCGCTCGTAGCCCCCGTACGGCCCCGCTCAGCTCCGTGACCGCTGGGTGACCGCGATGCACACCAGCACGGCCGCCGCCGTCAGCGGGGCGGCCGGGGAGAGCCGTTCGTGCAGCAGCAGGACCGACCAGACCAGGGTGAGCAGCGGCTGCGCCAGCTGCAACTGGCTCGCCTTGGGCACCCCGATGACCGCCATGCCCCGGTACCAGACGACCAGCCCCAGGAACTGCGAACCCACCGCGACCCACAGCAGCCCGAGCACGCTGTGGGCGGTCGGGTGCGGGGGCTCGTAGGCCAGCGCGACCACGGCGGCGGGCACCCCGACGGGCAGGCAGAGCACCAGCGCCCAGCCGATGACCTGCCAGCCGGGCATGACCCCGGCCAGCCGGCCGCCCTCGGTGTATCCGGCCGCGCAGATCAGCAGGGCGGCCAGCAGGTACAGGTCGGCGGTGGAGACGGCACCGCCGCTCTGCTGGACGGTGAAGGCGAGCACGGCGGCGGCACCGGCCAGCGCCGCGATCCAGAAGGTCCGGGAGGGCCGGACCCCGGTGCGCAGCGCGGAGAACACCGCGGTCGTGAGCGGCAACAGGCCCACCACCACGGCCGCGTGGGCGGTGGTCGAGGTCTCCAGGGCGAGCGTGGTGAGGAGCGGGAAGCCGACGACGACCCCGGCCGCGACGACGGCGAGCCCGGCCCAGTGGCGGCGGGCGGGCACCGGTATCCGCAGGGCGAGCAGACAGCCGCCGGCGATGAGGGCCGCGAGCACGCTCCGCACGGCCACCAGCGACCAGGGTCCGAACCCCTCCAGGCCCCACGCGGTGGCGGGGAAGGTGAGCGAGAAGGCGACCACGCCGAGCGCGGCCAGCACGGTTCCGGCGGGGACCCGGGAGGCGGGGGTGTCGACCGCTACCGAGGAGACGGGGGTAGCGCTATCGTGTGCTGTCATGCATGAGCGTAGCAGCGTCGGAGAACTCGCCCACCAGCTGCGGCAGGAGTTCGACCGCTACTCACCCGGCGGAAAGCTGCCGTCGAGCCGGGCGCTCGTCGAACGGTTCCGGGTGAGCCCGGTGACCGTCTCGCGCGCCCTCGGACAGCTCGCCGCCGAGGGCCTCGTGGTCACCCGCCCCGGCGCCGGCGCCTTCCGTGCCGCGCCCCCGCCGGCCGCGACGGCGGGCGGCGACACCTCCTGGCAGGAGGTCGCCCTCAGCGCGGACGGCGCCGCCGACCTCGTACCGCGCACGGTCGACGCCTCCGGCGTGCTGGCCACCCTCGCCCAACCGCCGCCCGGCGTCATCGAGTTGACCGGCGGCTACCTGCATCCCTCGTTGCAGCCCGAGCGCGCGATGGCGGCCGCCCTGTCCCGCGCGGGCCGTCGTCCCGGCGCGTGGGGACGGCCGCCGATGGAAGGGCTGCCGGAGCTGCGTGAGTGGTTCGCGCGGAGTATCGGCGGCACCGTCACCGCCGCCGGGGTGCTCATCACGGCGGGCGGCCAGTCGGGACTGACCACCGCCCTGCGCGCGCTGGCACCGCCCGGCGCGGCGGTGCTCGTCGAATCCCCCACCTATCCGGGGATGCTGGCGATCGCCCGGGCCGCGGGGCTGCGCCCGGTCCCGGTACCGGTGGACGCGGACGGGGTGCGGCCGGCGCTGCTCGCCGACGCGTTCCGCGCGACCGGCGCCCGGGTGTTCGTCTGCCAGCCGCTGTTCCAGAACCCGACCGGTGCCGTACTCGCCCCCGAGCGCCGGCCGGAGGTGCTGCGCATCGCCCGTGAGGCCGGCGCGTTCGTCGTGGAGGACGACTTCGCCCGGCTGATGGTCCACGAGGACGCGGGCCCGCTGCCCCGGCCGCTGGCCGCCGACGACCCCGACGGTGTCGTCGTCCACGTCGGTTCGCTCACCAAGGCGACCTCGCCCAGTTTCCGGGTGAGCGCGCTCGCCGCCCACGGACCGGTGCTGGAACGGCTGCGCGCCATTCAGGTCGTCGACACCTTCTTCGTGCCCCGGCCGCTCCAGGAGGCAGCGCTCGAACTGGTCGGCTCACCGGCCTGGCCACGCCATCTCCGCGCCATATCGGCCGAGTTGAGCAACCGCCGCACGCAGATGACGACCGCCCTGCGCCTCGGCCTCCCCGCGCTCGCCCTCCCGCACCTTCCGTCCGGCGGCTACCACCTCTGGCTCCGGCTGCCCGACGGCACGGCCGAGTCCGCCCTGACCTCGGCCGCGCTCCGCGCCGGCGTCGCGATCACTGCGGGCCGCCCCTACTTCAGCGCCGAACCCCCGGCCCCGCACGTCCGGTTGAGCTTCGCGGCGGTCGCCGGCCCGGCCGAGCTGACCGAAGGCGTACGACGCCTGCGGACCGCGTGGGACGAGGCCGGCCCGACGAGCTGAAGCACGGCCGCGCTCAGCGGGATTCGTTGGAGGGCTCGCGGCTCCCGGACTTGGCGAGGCCTCGGCTGATCATGTAGCCGACGGTGAGGATCACGATGTACAGCCGCGCCTTGTCGGCGCGGAAGTGGTCGGCGTGGCCGTCATCGCTGCCTACGACCATGGAAGCGCTGCGCGCCGAGGAGACGGATGGCGCCGCGAAACGGGCAGACCGGCCCCAATCCCCGTCGTTCCGGCGCGAGTTGAGGTCCCGTCGGACCTCATGTGACGGTTTCCGCGGCGCCGCGCGTCTGTGTCCGCGCTTCGGGGGCAGACGGCCGTGGACCGGGTGCGAACGGCACCCGCCGCAGACCGCCGCGAGGCGCCGACCCGTGGGAGCCCCGATGCCGACCGCCGTGCCGGAAAGAGCCGCTGAGACAACCGGAGAAGGAACCCGGGCGGTCCCGGCGGACCACTCGTCCGTCCTCCCCCGCGGTACCGGCATCACCGCCGCGCGGATCGGCGTACTGACCGTCTGCCAGGCCGCCCTGATGGTCGGCTTCGGACTCCTGATCACCGGCCCCGCCCGCCACGTGTGGCCGATGACGGTCGAGGACCACGTCAACGAGGGCTTCGTCCACCTGCGTACGGCCCGGCTCACCACCCTGTCCTACCTCGGCTCGCAGGCGGGCAACACCCTCACGGTGATCGCCATCACCCTGCTGAGCTGCGCGGCCCTGCTGTTCGTACCCCGGCTGCCGATGTGGCGCCAGGCGGTCTTCCTCGCCGTCGCCGTCTCGCTCCAGTCGCTGGTGTTCCTGGCCGTCACCTCCTCGGTGGACCGCCACCGCCCGCACGTGCACCGCCTCGACGCCTCCCCGCCCACGTCCAGCTACACCTCCGGCCACACCGGCGCGGCCACCGCGCTCTACGCCGGACTCGCGGTGCTCGTGCTCTCCCGGGTCCGCCGGCCCTGGCGGTGGCCGCTGGCCGCACTGCTCTTCCTGGTACCGGTCGCCGTCGCCGTCTCCCGCCTCTACCGGGGCATGCACCACCCCACCGACGTGATCGGCGGAATGGTCAACGGCACCCTCTCCCTGCTGATCGTCGGCCGTGCCCTGTTCGCCGACACCTCCGTGACCGCCACCGCCATCCCCGCGCCGCGCGCCGAGCACACCGACGCGACCGACGCCACCGCCGAGGCCGAGTCCGGCACCACCGCCGTGATCTACAACCCCACCGTGACCGGCGAAGCGGCCCGCGAGAAGCTGCGGCGCACTCTCGCCCAACACGGCCACCACGCACCGGAGTTCATCGAGACCACCCCCGACGACCCCGGCACCGGACAGGCCGCCGCCGCGGTCCGGGACGGAGCGACCCTGGTCGTGGTCTGCGGCGGCGACGGCACCGTCAGGGCCGCCGCCGACGCGCTGGCCGGCACCGGCGTACCGCTCGTCGTGGTGCCCTGCGGCACCGGCAACCTGCTGGCCCGCAACCTCGGCCTGCCGCTCACCCCCGACGCCGCGCTCGACGCCGCGCTGTCCGGCACCCCGCACCGCCTCGACCTCGGCCGCATCGAGGGCGACGACCTCGCCCCCACCCACTTCGCCGCGATGTCCGGCGCCGGACTCGACGCCGCGATGCTGGAGAACACCGGCGACCGCGCCAAGTCCGCCGTCGGCTGGCCCGCCTACGTACTCGCCGCCGTCACCACCCTGCGCACGCCCCGGATGCGGCTGACGGTCCGGCTCGACGACGGGCCCGTCCTGCACCGCACGGCCCGCATGGTGCTCCTCGCCAACGTCGGCACCGTACAAGGCGGTCTCACGCTCCTCCCGGCGGCCCGCCCCGACGACGGCCGGCTCGACCTGCTGATCCTCGACCCGCGCGGCCCCGGCGGCTGGCTGCGCGCCCTGGGCACCCTGGTGCGCGGCGGCGGGCGGCAGGCGCGGCCCGCCACCGTGCGGACGCCGCTCCCCGAGGGTGCCGGCACCAAGGACGTACCGGTGGAGTTCCTCACCTTCCGGCGGGCCGAACTCGCCTTCGCCGCACCGCAGTCACGCGAACTCGACGGCGACCCCGTCACCCCGGGCCGGCGCCTCACCGCCGAGGTCAGGCCCGGCGCGCTGACGGTCATGCTGCCCACCCGGGAGAAGTGAATGGGCACCGCCACCAAGGTTCCCGAGACCCGCGACATGGCCGGCGACGAACTCTCCGCCGACGAGGCGCTCACCTCACTGCGCCGCTACGGCGGCTGGCCGCTGCTGCGCGACTCCTTCGTCCGGTTCCGCTACGCCGACGGCTTCAGCCACTCCCGCGCGCTCGCCCTCCAGACGGTGCTGTCGGTGATCCCGCTGGCCATCGCCTTCGTCGGGCTCTCCACCGCGCTGCACACGGAGAACATCGGCAGGCTCGCCGAACTGACCATCCACCGGCTCGCGCAGGGGCCCAGCGCCGACGTCGTCGACGACGCGCTGGCCCGCAGCCGCCGCAGCGCCGGCGACGGTGCCCAGATCGCCCTCTGGTTCGGTCTGCTCTTCTCCCTCGTCAACGTCACCACCGCGATGTGCCAGATCGAACGCGGCGCCAACCGTATCTACGGCAACGAACGGGACCGCCCCTTCCAGTACAAGTACTTGCGCGGACTCGTGATGTCCGTCAGCGCCGGCATCCCGCTCGGCCTCGGCTTCATCGTGATGGTGGCCGGCGGCGACCTGGCCGCCGCGGCGGTGACGGTGTACCACCTCGACGGCGGCGCCAAGACCGTCTGCCAGATCCTGCGCTGGCCCTTCGGCCTGCTGCTCGCCCTCCTCTCGGCGAGCGCGATCTTCCGCCGTTCCCCGCGCCGCCGGCAGCCCGGCTACACCTGGCTGGCCTTCGGCGCCGCCGTGTACCTCGTGCTGTGGACCGCCCTGACCTGGGTACTGAGCCTGTACCTGGACATCAGCGGCTCCTTCGACACGATCTACGGTCCGCTCAGCGCCTTCATGTCGCTGCTGCTCTGGGCCTACCTCACCTCCATCGCCCTCTTCCTGGGCCTGTCCTTCGCCGCGCAGCTGGAGGCCGCGCGGGCACGGCGGCCCGGTCCGATCACACCCGACCCGGGAGTCTGAATGGTCGTCCGTGCCACGGCCCAGCGCCTTCGTGACAGCCGCCGCCGGACGGCCGACCGGCGGTTCGGCATCCACCTGCTCGGCTCGGCCGCCGTCGCCGCCGTGGCCGCCGTCCCCTTCGGTCTGCTGCTCGTCCTCATCGAGGGGCAGTGGCGGCCGCTGCGCCGTCTCGACGTGGGCGCCGCCCGGCGCTTGCACGCGACCGCCCTCGGCCACCCGGCGTGGACGGACACCCTGCGCTTCCTCTCCGACCGGGTGTGGGACCCGACCACCCTGCGGACGGTCGTCGCGCTGCTCACCGGATGGCTGCTGTACCGCCGGGCCTGGCGGCTCGCCGCGTGGTCGGCGGTGACGGCCGTGGCCGGCGGGCTCATCGGGCTGCTGGTCAAAATGGTGGTCGAGCGGGCCCGGCCGTCCCTGGTGGACCCGGTCGCGCACGCACCGGGCTTCTCCTTCCCCTCGGGCCACGCGATGACGGCGACCACGTCGTTCGCCATCCTGCTGCTGGTCCTGCTGCCGATGGTGCCGCGTGCCGTGCGACCGCTGTGCTGGTGCGTCGCGGTCGTCTCCGTGGTCGGAGTCGGCTTCACCCGGGTCGCCCTCGGCGTGCACTGGTTCAGCGACGTCGTGGGCGGCTGGCTCCTCGGTCTCGCCGTCGCCGCCCTCACCACCTGGGCCTTCGAGGCCTGGCGCACCGAAACGGGCCGCGGACCGGCCCCGCTGAAGGAGGGACTGGAACCCGAACTCACCGACCCCGAGCCCGAGTTGGCCCCCGCCACCCCCGCCGCCCCGGACCGCCCCGGCCAGTCCGTAAGCGACTGACGGCCGGGTCCGTGCCGCCCGTCGTCGACCGGGTCCGGATCAGGGGTTGTAGAAGACATCGGTGAACGTACGGTCGAAGCGCCCCGCGGCCAGGTCCGCGCGCTGGATCACCCAGTGGACGGACGCGCTCTCCCACCCCTGTACGTCCGCGCCGGCGTGCCAGTCGGCGAGCAGCACCCAGTCCGAGACGTCGGCGGAGACCTCACCGTCCCACCGGCCCGCTCCGGCCGCTTCCACGGCGGAGGAGGCGGCACGGGCGACCGGGTCGGTGTAGATCGCCTCCTCGTCGGCGTATCCCCCGATCCGCAGCGATCCGGCGGGGGCGACGGCGTCCTGGACGGACTCCCAGACCTCGACGAGTTCCTCGGCGCGGGGGTGCCCGGGAAGCGGTTCGCTCCACGGTGCGCGGGCGAGGTCGACCGCGTGGTGGTAGGGCAGCGACGGACCGGTCACCGCGCGCAGCGGGCCCTGCGGGAAGGCCGCGAACATCGTCTCGAAGTCGTCGATGTCGTAGGGGTTCCAGGCGTTCCTGTCCCGCTCCGTCACGGCCGCGCCGGCGGGGACGTGCACCACGGCGCCCATGGTCTCGTAGGCGCCGGCGGACTCCGGGAAGGCGAAGAGCAGCAGCTGGCCGTCGGCGGGCAGCGGCAGGTCCGTCGCGTCGGCGGGCAGGGCCGCGAGGTCGAGGGAGGCGACGAACGGGTAGGCGGGGTCCGGCAGTTCGGCCGGCAGCAGGAGCGGACCGCCGAACCGGCCGACGACCGGTCCGTCCCCGTCCCGCGTCAGCGTCACACGCGGGCGGGCGGTGGCCAGCCACCGTTCCACATCGTCGGCGGGTATGTCCCGCGCGACCGCCTCGTCACGGAACGGACGTAACAGGTTCCACATCTCGGAAATCATGCGCAGACCCTAGACGAGGGGACTGACATGGAGGCGTCGGGGCCGCGGGCGGGCCGCCGAAGGGGCGCGAGCGGGTGGGGAGCGTCGCCGAGACCTTGACCAGGGCGTAGGCCGTGACCGGCTTCGCCGGGATCGACCTAGCCGTGACCGACTTCGCCGGGATCGGCCCCACGACGTACCGGTACCTCCACGAGGACACTGACGTCATCCGCGCCACGACCCGGCCGCACCACCGAGCCCGCCCCGCCCGGCAAATCCGCTCGACTCGGCCACCCCCCGCCTGCGAGTCTCCCGGCATGACCGACCTCACCCGCCTTCCCGAGGGCTACGAGTTCTCCGCCGACCCCGCCCGCGTGGACGTCGAGCGCACGCATCGCTGGCTGTCCACCGACGCCTACTGGGCGCTCGGCCGCTCCCGGGAGAAGCACGAGCGGGCGGTCGCGGCCTCCCTGAACTTCGGGGTGTACGACACGGCTTCGGGGGAGCAGGTGGCGTACGCGCGGGTGCTGACCGACGGGGCGCTGTTCGCCTGGCTGTGCGATGTGTACGTGGACCCGTCGGTGCGCGGCAAGGGCATCGGCACGGCGCTCGTGGGTGCCGTACGGGAGGAGCTGCGGCCCTGCGGGCTGCGCCGGATCGTGCTCGCCACCCACGACGCGCACGGGGTGTACGAGAAGCTGGGATTCAGGCCACTGGAACGGCCCGACCAGTGGATGGCCCTGGTTTTCGAGTGACTTGTCCGGGCTGGTCCTGACTTCGAAGTAAGGTTTCGCCCGTCCTGGCCGCATCCCGGCCGCCCACCCTTGACCTGCCTACCTTTGCGGAACACCATCGCCGCATGCCACTTCGGGTCACGTTCGTCGCCGCCGCGCGCAGCTCCTCGCTGCTCGCGGAACGCTTCGAGGACGACCGCCCGCTGGACCAGGCGGGCTGGGAGGAGGCGCAGCGCGCCGCACCGGGTCTGCTGCCGCTCGCCGCGGCCGAACTGCGCTACTGCGCGCCCACCCCGCGCAGCCGGGAGACCGGTGCCGCCCTCGGTTACGCGCCGCTGGTCCAACTCGCCCTGCGGGACTGCGACATGGGCCGGTGGCGGGGGTTCACGCTGGGGGAGGCGATGGCCCGCGAACCGGCAGCGGTGGACGCCTGGCTCGCGGACCCGCGCTCCACCCCGCACGGCGGCGAGTCGCTGCTGGCCTTCATCTCCCGGGTGGGCGGCTGGCTCGACACCCGGCCGGTCGAGGACGGCGGCCGGATCGTCGCCGTGGCCGAACCCGCGGTGATCCGCGCGGCCCTCGTCTACGCCCTGAAAGCGGCCCCCTCGACCTACTGGAACATCGACGTACGGCCGCTGTCGACGACCACCGTCATGGGCTGGTCGGGACGCTGGAGCCTGCGCATCGAGGGGGCGGCGGTTCAGCCCTCGCGCGCGTAGTCGGTGACGAGCAGGAGATCCTTGGCGGGGCCGCCGACGCGCCACACCGTGCGCCAGCGGTCCGCGTCGAGGACGGTGAACTCGCCCCGGTACAGATCCGCCGAGCAGGGGTGGTCGGCGAGGTACCGGCCGGAGCTCAGGTCCAGCTCGTGGAAGGGGCGCCCGTCGGCGAAGCGGACGTCCGCCGTGCCCGGCGCGCGGCCCGGCAGGAAGCGCAGCGTCCGTTCGGCGGGCCGGGCCACCCCCTGCCAGGTGAAGGTGCCGGACTCGCTGTGCAGCAGGCCTCGCTCCAGCGGGGAGAAAGCGGTGACGCCCGCGAAGTGCCCCTCGTGGCCGCCCGCCAGATCCCGTACGACGCGCTCCACCCGCCAGCGTCCGGCGAGATGGGCCAGCACGTCCGGCACGGGCCAGTACTCGCCCATCGTCACACCCTCCTCGGCACCACGCGCATGCCGTCGACCCTACGTCCCCGCCACGGGCCCCTCCGCGGTGCTCACGCCTCCTGCCGCTGTTCCACGGGCAGCAGCCCGCGCTCACCGAAGACCTTCTTGGCGACGAACGTGGCGTTCAGGGCCTTGGGGAAGCCGCAGTACCCGGCGGAGTGCAGCAGTGCCTCGGTGATCTGCGCCGCGGTGAGACCGACGTTGAGCGCCGCGTTGATGTGCACCTCCAGCTGGGGCTCGCAGCCGCCGAGCGCGGTGAGCATGCCCAGTGTCACCAACTGGCGGTCGCGGGGCGCCAGTCCGGGCCGGGAGTAGATCTCGCCGAAGCCCCAGGCGACGATCGCGTGCCCCAGTTCCGGGCTGACGTCGGAGAGGGAGTCGATGACCCGCTGCCCGGCCTCGCCGTCGACAGCGCGCAGGACCTCCAGTCCGTGGGCGAAGCGCTCCGCACGGGTGGTGCTCTCGTTCGTGTCGCCGGTCTCGCCGGTCTCGCCGGTGCCTGCGGTGCTGGTGCCGCTCATGTCGGTCCGTCCGTTTCCGGCGGCTCGTCGCCGAGCAGCCGTTCGTAGTGGTCGATCTTGTCGTCCAGCGCGACCGCGTCACGGCTCAACGCCTCGATGCGGTCGGCCAGTTCGGCCCGGTGCGTGCGGAGCAGCGCCAGCCGGTCCGCGACCGTGACGTTCCCCGCCGCCCGCAACCGGGCGAACCGGCGCATGTCCGCGACCGACATGCCTGTCTCCCGCAGCCGCAGCAAGAACTCCAGCCAGGCCAGATCCGCCGCCTGGTAGCGCCGCTGGTTCCCGGTGCTCCGCCCGACCCGCTCGATCAGGCCGGCCCGCTCGTAGTAGCGCAACGTGTCGTGCGAGAGTCCGGTCCGCTCGGCCACCTGCGCGATGGTCAGGGTCGGTCCCCGGCCCTGGGGGAGGGGCTGTCCGCTGCTCATGGACGCAACCGTAGAACCTGGAGCGCGCGCCAGGTCAAGGGCTGCCTTCCGAGGGCCTGGCAGGTGAGTGCCGTGCCTGGCCGGTCGAGCGCTACCGAACGGGAAGGAGGAGGGTGGCCCGGCGTGGTCAGCTGTCCGTGGCCGGGCCGGGCGCGAGGCCGCCGTCGCCGCATACGGCACGGCAGCTGAGGACGAAGGCGTCGACGGCGTCGTCGAGTGGGGTGCGGGGCCGGGCGACACCGATCCGGCTGGGACTGACACCCGTCACGGGCCGGTAGACGACGTCCGGGCGCTGGTAGAAGCGTGCGCTCGTTCGCGGCGCTGGCCACGAAGCCGACCCGTAGCGTGCGGGCGGCCCGGGCGGTGGCGCCCCGGGTGCCGCGCAGCGCACGCTCCCAGGCCGTCAGCACGGCGCCGGCGTGGGCGGCCAGAGCCTCACCGGCCTCGGTGCGGGCCATCCCGGCGCGCGAACGGACGAACAGGTCCACTCCCAGCTGGGCCTCCAGCTGCCGTATCCGCTTCGTCAGCGCGGGCTGCGAGAGGTGGAGGCGCTCGGCGGCCCGCGTGAGGTTGCCCTCCTCGACCACCGCGGCGAAGTACCTCAGCAGACGACTCGACGAAGTGGTCAGCTTCTTCGACCAGCTCGGCAGGGCGGGCTTCCAGGCCGAACCCGTGTTCCTCGGCAGCGACGGCGAGTACGTCGTCGACATCCACCGAGGCTGGACGACCCGGGGCGTGGGCGAGGTCGACACGATGTGGGCGCTGGTGTGGCACTTCGACGCCGACGGCCGGGTCGACCGAGTGGTCAACCTCAGCGGCGACCAACACCAGATGGACACGTACGTCTGGGCCAACTTCCCGCTGGCCCCCCTCCCGCTCCGCCTCGCCAGAGAGGAGAAGGAAGCCGAGTGAAGATCACCGTGATCGGGGCGACCGGTGCCGTACCGGCCGAAGGGGGCGCCCGGTCACAGCAGCCGATGGTTCCGGGTGACCCCAAGATTGCATAAACGTGCAGCGAAACGTATAGTCATGCCATCCCAGGAGGAGGGTTCCATGACGGTACGTGCGGCAGTGGCCGGAGCGAGCGGGTACGCGGGCGGGGAGCTGCTGCGCCTGCTCCTGACCCACCCCGAGGTCGAGATCGGCGTCCTGACCGGCAACTCCAACGCCGGACAGCGGCTCGGCGCGCTCCAGCCGCACCTGCTGCCGCTGGCCGGCCGGGTCCTCGCGGACACCACCCCCGAGACCCTCGCCGGACACGACGTCGTCTTCCTCGCGCTGCCGCACGGACAGTCCGCCGCCGTCGCCGAGCGGCTCGGCCCGGACGTCCTCGTCGTCGACATGGGCGCCGACTTCCGGCTGCGGGACGCGGCCGACTGGGAGCGGTTCTACGGTTCCGCGCACGCCGGCGCCTGGCCCTACGGCCTCCCCGAACTGCCGGGCGCGCGGGCCGCGTTGGAGGGGACCAAGCGCATCGCGGTGCCCGGCTGTTACCCGACCGCGGCCTCCCTCGCGCTCTTCCCCGCGTACGCGGCCGGGCTCGCCGAGAACGAGGCCGTGATCGTCGCCGCCTCCGGCACCTCTGGGGCGGGCAAGTCCCCCAAGGCGCATCTGCTGGGCAGCGAGGTCATGGGCTCCATGTCGCCGTACGGCGTCGGCGGAGGCCACCGGCACACCCCCGAGATGGTGCAGAACCTCGGCGCCGCGGCCGGCGAGCCGGTCACCGTCTCCTTCACGCCCACCCTCGCGCCGATGTCCCGCGGCATCCTCGCCACCTGTAGCGCCAAGGCGAGGCCCGGCGTCACCGCCGACGCGGTGCGCGCCGCCTACGAGAAGGCCTTCGCCGACGAGCCGTTCGTCCACCTGCTGCCCGAGGGGCAGTGGCCGGCGACGGCGGCCGTCCACGGTTCCAACGCCGTTCAGGTGCAGGTCGCGTACGACGGGGACGCGGGCCGCATCATCGCGATCAGCGCCATCGACAACCTGACCAAGGGCACCGCGGGCGGTGCCGTACAGAGCATGAACATCGCCCTCGGGCTCGACGAGACCACCGGGCTTTCCACGATCGGAGTCGCACCGTGAGCGTCACGGCAGCACAGGGATTCACGGCGGCGGGCATCGCCGCCGGAATCAAGGAGAACGGCAACCCGGACCTGGCCCTCGTGGTCAACAACGGGCCCCGCCTCGCCGCCGCGGGCGTCTTCACCTCCAACCGCGTCAAGGCCGCCCCGGTCCTCTGGTCCGAGCAGGTCCTCAAGGGCGGCCGGGTCTCCGCCGTGATCCTCAACTCCGGTGGCGCCAACGCCTGTACGGGACCCAAGGGCTTCCAGGACACCCATGCCACGGCGGAACGGACCGCCGCCGTGCTCGGCCACAACGCCGCCGAGGTCGCCGTCGCCTCCACCGGTCTGATCGGGCAGCTGCTGCCGATGGAGAAGCTGCTCCCGGGAGTCGACGCCGCCGCCGCCCAGCTCTCGCCGCACGGCGGGGAGAAGGCCGCCATCGCGATCAAGACCACCGACACCGTCCACAAGACCTCCGTCGTGACGAAGGACGGCTGGACCGTCGGCGGCATGGCCAAGGGCGCCGGCATGCTCGCCCCGGGCCTCGCCACCATGCTCGTCGTCCTCACCACCGACGCCGACCTCGACAGCGAGACGCTGGACGGGGCGCTGCGCGCCGCCACCCGGACCACCTTCGACCGGGTCGACTCCGACGGCTGCATGTCCACCAACGACACCGTGCTGCTGCTCGCCTCCGGCGCCTCCCGACTCGTCCCGGACGAGGCCGAGTTCGCCGAGGCGGTGCGGGCCGTCTGCGACGACCTCGGGCAGCAGCTGATCCGGGACGCCGAGGGCGCCAGCAAGGACATCAAGGTCGAGGTGGTGAACGCCGCGACCGAGGACGACGCCGTCGAGGTGGGCCGCTCCATCGCCCGCAACAACCTCCTCAAATGCGCGATCCACGGCGAAGACCCCAACTGGGGACGGGTGTTGTCCGCGATCGGCACCACCGCCGCCGCCTTCGAACCCGACCGGCTCAACGTGGCGATCAACGGCGTCTGGGTGTGCAAGAACGGCGGTGTCGGCGAGGACCGGGAGAAGGTCGACATGCGCTACCGCGAGGTGCACATCGTCGCCGACCTCGCCGCCGGCACCGAGACCGCGACGATCTGGACCAACGACCTCACCGCCGAATACGTCCACGAGAACAGCGCGTACTCCTCATGACCAACGTGACCAGGAAGCACACCGCGCTCCCCAAGGCGCAGATCCTCATCGAGGCGCTGCCCTGGCTGACCCGGCACAACGGCAGGACGGTCGTCATCAAGTTCGGCGGCAACGCCATGGTCGACGACGAGCTGAAGGCCGCGTTCGCCCAGGACGTCGTCTTCCTGCACCACGCCGGCCTCAAGCCCGTCGTCGTGCACGGCGGCGGCCCGCAGATCAGCGCCGCCCTCGACCGGCACGGCATCGTCAGCGAGTTCAAGGCCGGCCTTCGCGTCACCACCGAGGAGGCCATGGACGTCGTCCGCATGGTGCTCGCCGGACAGGTGCAGCGCGAACTGGTCGGGCTGCTCAACCAACACGGCTCGCTCGCCGTCGGGTTGACCGGCGAGGACGCGCGCACCATCACCGCCACCAAGCACCAGCCCGAGATCGACGGGGAGTTGATCGACATCGGGCGGGTGGGCGAGATCACCGCGATCGACACCGGCGCCATCGAGGCGCTGCTCGCCGACGGCCGTATCCCGGTCGTCTCGTCGATCGCCCGCAGCCAGGACGAAGGGGACACCGGGCATGTCTACAACGTCAATGCTGATACGGCGGCTGCGGCACTCGCTGCGGCACTGGGGGCCGAAACCCTCATGGTCCTCACGGACGTCGAGGGTCTCTACGAGGACTGGCCGCACAGCGACGAGGTGATCAGCCGCCTCACCGCCGCCGAACTGGAGAAGCTGCTGCCGGAGTTGTCCGCCGGCATGGTGCCGAAGATGGAGGGCTGTCTGCACGCCGTGCGCAACGGCGTCAACACCGCCCGGGTCATCGACGGCAGGGTCCCGCACTCGATCCTGCTGGAGATCTTCACCGACGAGGGCATCGGCACGATGGTCGTGCCCGACCGCAAGCCCGACGAAAACCCGGACGCACAGGGGGAGTTGTGAACAACCAGGAACTGACCGCGCGCTGGCGGGGTGCGCTCATGAACAACTACGGCACCCCGCGCCTGGCCCTCGTCCGCGGCGCGGGCGCCACGGTCTGGGACGCCGACGGCAAGCGGTACACCGACTTCGTCGGCGGCATCGCCGTCAACGCCCTCGGCCACGCCCACCCGGCGGTCGTCGAGGCCGTCAGCCGGCAGATCGCCTCCCTCGGCCACGTCTCCAACCTCTTCATCGCCGAACCGCCCGTCGCCCTCGCCGAACGGCTGCTCCAGCGCTTCGGCCGCGACGGCAAGGTGTTCTTCTGCAACTCCGGCGCCGAGGCCAACGAGGGCGCCTTCAAGATCGGCCGGCTGACCGGCCGCACCCACATGGTCGCCACCGAGGGCGGCTTCCACGGCCGCACCATGGGCTCCCTCGCGCTGACCGGCCAGCCCGGCAAGCGGGAGCCCTTCCGGCCGCTGCCCGGCGACGTCACCCACGTGCCCTACGGCGACGCGCAGGCCCTCGCCGCCGCGGTCACCCCGGAGACCGCCCTCGTGATCATCGAACCGGTGCAGGGCGAGAACGGGGTCGTCGTACCGCCCTCCGGCTATCTGAAGGCGGCCCGCGCGATCACCGCGGCCTCCGGGTCGCTGCTCGTCCTCGACGAGGTGCAGACCGGAATCGGCCGTACCGGGCACTGGTTCGAGTACCAGGCCCACGACGGCGTCCTGCCGGACGTCGTCACCCTGGCCAAGGGACTCGGCGGCGGGCTGCCGCTCGGCGCCACCGTCGCCTTCGGACGCGCCGCCGAGCTGCTCCAGCCCGGCCAGCACGGCACGACGTTCGGCGGCAACCCGGTCGCCTGCGCCGCCGGAATCGCCGTACTCGACACCATCGAGGCCGAGGGACTGCTGGCGAACGTGAAGCGGCAGAGCGAGAAGCTGCGCGGCGGAATCGAGTCGCTCGCCCACCCGTTGGTCGACCATGTCCGGGGCGCGGGCCTCCTCCTGGGTATCGTGCTCACCGAGCCGCTCGCGCCCCGGGCGCAGCAGGCGGCTCAGGACGCCGGCTTCCTGGTGAACGCGCCCGCCCCCGATGTCGTACGACTGATGCCGCCGCTGAACCTCGGCGACGACGAGGCGGACGCCTTCCTCCAGGCACTGCCCGGCATTCTGGACGTGACCGAGGGGGACGGATGATCCGGGGAATGAGACGACGATGAGTCAGGCGCAGGAGCACGAGCACGTCGCGGGACCGGCCGTGCCGCAGACCCGCACCGCCCGCCACCGCCGGATCGTGGACATCCTCAACCGCCAACCGGTGCGCTCGCAGAGCCAGTTGGCGAAGCTGCTGGCTGACGACGGGCTCAGCGTCACCCAGGCGACGCTCTCCCGCGACCTCGACGAGCTGAACGCGGTGAAGATCCGCAACAACGACGGCGACCTCATCTACGCGGTACCGAGCGAGGGCGGCTTCCGCACCCCGCGCGCCCCGCTGGGGGAGTCGGCGAAGGAGGAGCGGATGCGGCGGCTCTCGGCGGAGCTGCTGATCTCCGCGGAGGCCTCCGCCAACCTGGTGGTCCTGCGCACCCCTCCGGGCGCCGCGCAGTTCCTCGCCTCGGCGATCGACCAGGCGGAGCTCCAGGACATCCTCGGCACCATCGCCGGCGACGACACCCTGCTGCTGATCAGCCGGAACCCGACCGGCGGCCAGGCGCTGGCCGACCATCTGCTGCGGCTGGCACAGAACCACCACTGACCCGCGCCGACGAGTCGGGGGTGCACCGGAGTTTCCCGGTGCACCCCCGACTCGCATGGGGGAGTCTCAGCCCAGCCGGGCCGCCAGCCCTCCGGTGCAGCGGACCTCGTCGCCGGCCGTGATGAGCAGCGCCTCGACGTCCGGCAGCGACTCCAGCCACCGGAGCCCCTCCCGCGCGCCCATCGCGAACGCGGCCGTGGCCCAGCAGTCCGCCCAGGTCAGCCGGGGCGCGACCACCGTCACCGCGACCAGGTCGGTCACCGCCGACCTGCCCGTGCGGGGGTCCACGATGTGCGCGCCGCGCTCCGCCGTACCGGAGGTGGCCACGGCCAGCTCGTCTGCGCCGGCGGTCGAGATCACCGCCGCGAGACCGCCCGGGCGCAGCGGATCGGAGACCCCGACCCGCCAGGGGCGGTGCGGTCCGGGCGTCCCGAGCATCTGGACGTCACCGCCGCCGTTCACGCTGACCCCGCGCACCCCGGCCGCCGCGATCATCCGGGCCGCCCGTTCGGCGGCCCAGCCCTTCACGATGCCGGTCGGGTCGAGCGGTCCCCGGTACCGCGTGCTGAACCAGCCCTCGCTCAACCGCTCGGCCTCGGCGGCGAGTTCGAGCACCTCGGCGATCTCGGGGTCGCACTCGCGCACGGTCAGCTCGTCCCGGGCGAGCCGGGAGAGCTGGCTGTCCTCGCGGTAGGTGCTGAACACCTCGTCCACGCGGTGGAGTTGGGCGACCGCCTGCTCCAACGCGGCCTGGACGGGCTCGGGTTGCCCGCCGCGGATGTCGAAGGAGAAAACGGTCCCCATGACCTCCTCGGCGTGCCGCACCGCGGCCGGCGCCTCCGCGGACCCGGTCATCGTGTCAGCCACCGGCCTGGTCCAGCGCGGACTGGAGGGACTGCTTGTAGCCGCCGCTGGTGTAGGTGGCGCCCGACACCGAGTCGATCTTCGCGCTGCCGGCGGCCACGGCCTCCTGGTTGAGCTTGGGCACCGACAGGGCGGTCTTCTGGTCGCTGGTGCCGCCCTTCGGGGCCTGCACCGCCTCGGCCTTGGTGATCTTCCCGTCGGTGACGGTGATCCGCACCTGGACCGGTCCGTACTCGGTCTGCGCGACCGCACCGGTGACGGTCTTCGCCTGGGCGGCCGTGGAGCCGGAACCGGTACCGGTACCGGAGCCGCTGCCACTTTGCGCACCGCTCGCGCTCGGCGACGGCGAGGCCGCCGCGCCGCCGCTCCCGGCAGCCGTCTTCACCTTGTCCAGCGCGGACTGGAGGGACTGCTTGTAGCCGCCGCTGGTGTAGGTGGCGCCCGACACCGAGTCGATCTGCGCGCTCTGCGCGGCGACCGCCTCCTGGTTCAGCTTGGGCACCGACAGGGCGGTCTTCTGGTCGCTGGTGCCGCCCTTGGGGGCCTGCACCGCCTCCGCCTTGGTGATCTTCCCGCCGCTCACCGTGAGGCGTACCTGGACGGCCCCGTACTGGGTCTGGGCCACGGCGCCGGTCACCGTCGAGGCACCCGCGCCCGCGGTGCCGCCCTGCGGCGACTCCTGCGCGGCGGCGGCCCCCTGGGCCGCCGCTCCCTGGGCGGACGCGGAGGTGGGGTCCGACGCCGGCTTCAGGGAGAGCAGCAGCACGATCCCGGACACGGTGGCGGCGCTGGCGAGCACGACACGCCGGATGGGGTGGCTCTTCTTCATCGCTCCTGGCTCCCGTCGCTCACATCTCGAACGACTCGTGATGGATGCGGCGGGCGGGAACCCCCGCGCCGCGCAGTGCTTCGTAGACCGACTGCGCGAAGCCGGGCGGCCCGCACATGAAGACGTCATGGTCGTCGATGTCGGGCATCTTCCGGCGCAGTGACTCCGCCGAGATGTCGGGGCGTTCCCCGTCGGGGCTGTTGACCGCGTACATGAGCCGGGCGCCGCGCTCGTCGGCGATCTTCGCCAGCTCGTCCCAGAGCGCGAGGTCCTGGGTGCTGTTGGCCCGGTAGAGCAGGGTGATGTCCCCGGCCGCGCCGGGCAGCGTCTCGAACAGCGCCCGCATCGGCGTGATACCGACCCCGCCGGCCACCAGCAGCACCTTGCCGCGGCTGCGCCGGGAGGCGGTGAGGGCGCCGTACGGGCCCTCGGCCCAGACCCGGGTGCCGGGGCGCAGTTCGCGCAGCCGGGCGCTGTGGTCGCCGATCGCCTTGACCGTGATCCGCAGCATGTCCGGGCGGGGCGCCGCCGACAGGGAGTACGGGTGGGAGCTGTAGCGCATGCCGGGCGCCAGGAACCGCCACCGGAAGAACTGCCCGGCCTCCGCGCCCATCCGGTGCAGCTTCCGGCCGCTGATCAGCACCGACACGATGCCGGGCGTCTCCTCGATGACCGCCTCGACCCGCATCCGGTGGCGCAGGTTGAGCCGGATCGGGGTGAGGATCCGGTACCAGACCACCAGCGCGGTGACCGAGCCGTACAGCGCGTACCAGACGGTCTTGGCGACCGGCGTCAGGGCGAAGTCGTTGCCCGTGGTGAGCTGGTGCCAGAAGGTCAGGAAGACCGACGCGTACGTGAACAGGTGCACGTGGTACCAGGTGTCGTACGGCAGCCTGCGGCGGACGCCGCCGATCGAGGAGAGCCCGATCAGCACCAGCAGGCCGGTGCCGATGGCGGCCTTGCCCATGTCGGGCAGCTGGTTGATGGAGTCGATGGTCTGCTGGACGATGTCGCCGAGCGACTTGCCCGCCTGGAGGGCGTAGCCCCACATGATGAGGAAGACGTGGGCGAAGACCAGGCAGAGGGTGTACCGGCCGCTCATCGCGTGCCAGCGGGCGACCCGGTCCGAGCCCACCCGGCGTTCCAGGGCGGGCACCCGGGCCATCTGGAGCACCACGAGCGCCATCAGATAGCCGGCGAGCAGGCCGGTGATCCGGCCCGCGTTGAGGATCTTGCCGTTGGTGTCGGCGATGGACGGGGTGTTGGTCCACCACAGCCACAGCACCCCCGCCGCGCCCGCCCAGACGGCGAGCAGCAGCAGGGTCGCTGGGGAGCGGCGCGGGCGGATGCGGCGCATCGTCTGGCGGCGGGCGGCACGTCCGCCTGCGAGCGTGGTGGTCACGGTTCCTCCGTGGACGGGGCAAGGGGGGTGGCTGGTCCCTTGGCCCTGAAGTACGTGCCGTCGCGCCCGTGCGTTCAGAGATTCGCGGAGTCGAGTGCGGACTGAAGTGAGGTGCGGTATCCGTCACTTGTGTAGGTGGCGCCCGACACGGTGTCGATGTTCGCGCTCTGCGCGGCGAGCGCCTCGCTCCGCAACTCGGGCAGGGCATAGGAGTTGATCTCCTGGTCGCGCGGATTGTCCGACGGGGACTGGACCGCCGTGACATCGGTGACCTTGCCGTTCTGCACGGTGATCCGCACCTGGACGGGGCCCCAACGGGTCTGCGCGGTACTGCCGGTGACGGTCTTGGTGCCGGTGGTGGCCTTGCCGCTCGAACCGCTCGAACCGCTCGAACCGCTCGAACTGCCGGAACCACCCGAGCCGTTGGACGCGCTCGCACTGCTGGACGGCGCGGGCGCCGGGGCCGCCGCGATCTCGGGGGCGGTGTGCGGCTTCAGCGAGAGCAGCATCACCAGGCCGGAGGCGGTGGCCGCGCTCGCCAGCACGACGCGGCGCAGCGGACGGTTCTTCTTCAGAGGGTGCACGGCGGCCTCACAGCTCGAACGACTCGTGGTGGATACGGCGGTCCGGCACACCGGCCGCGCGCAACTGCTCGTAGAGATCCTGGGCGAACGCGTGCGGACCACAGAGGTACACGTCGTGGCCGGAGAGATCGGGGACCGCCTCGCGCAGGGAGGCGGCGGTCAGCCTCGGCCGCTCACCCCGCGGCCCGTTCAGCGCGTACAGCACCTTCCCCCCGCGCCACTGCGCTATCGCCTCCAACTCGGCGCCCAGCGCCAGGTCTTCGGCCGTACGCGCCCGGTAGAGCAGCGTCACCTGGCCGGGCAGCGTCTCGAAGAGCGCCCGCAGCGGGGTGATGCCGACCCCGCCCGCGATCAGCAGCGACTTGGACGAGGTGCGCCGGTCGGCGGTGAGCGCCCCGTACGGGCCCTCGGCCCACACCCGGGTGCCCGGCCGCAGCAGGGCCACGCCCGCGCTGTGGTCACCGAGCGCCTTGACGGTGATCCGCACCCGCTCCGGACGGGGCGGCGCCGACAGGGAGTACGGCGTCGAGGTCCAGCCCAGGCCCTCGCCGAAGAACCGCCAGCGGAAGAACTGCCCGGCCTCCGCGCCCATCTCGTCGAGCCGGCGCCCGCGGACGACGACGGAGTACACGCCCGGCGCCTCCCTGTGCACGGAGTCGACCCGCAGCCGGTGGCGCAGGTTGAACCGCACCGGGGCGAGGATCCGGTACCAGAGGACCAGGGCGGCGACACCGAGGTACAGCGCGTACCAGGCGGCGGTGGCTCCCGCGTGGCCGTTGAACTCGTTGCCCAGCGTCAGCTGGTGGAAGAAGGCGAGGAAGACGGCGACGTAGGTGAGCAGGTGGACGTAGTACCAGAACTCGTAGCCGAGCCTGCGGCGCGCGACGCGGGCCGAGGTGACGCCGACCGCGAAGAGGATCAGGGTGCCGAAGGCCGCCTTGAGCATGTCCGGGTAGTCCAGGACCACCGTGACCGTCTCGTGCACGATCGAGGCGCGGTCCTGGGCGGCGTACCCGAGGAGGATGAGGACGATGTGCGCCACCAGCAGGCAGACCGTGTAGCGGCCGGCCATCGCGTGCCAGCGCGCCACCCGGTCCGAGCCGATCCGGCGCTCCAGCAGCGGCACCCGCGCCATCAGACCCACCAGGACGGCGCAGGCGTACCCGCAGAGCAGTCCGGCGATCCGTCCGGCGCCGGTCAGCCAGCCGGCCGCGCCGACCACCGAACCGGTGTCCGTCCACCACAGGGCGACCATGGCCGCCGCGCCCGCCCACAGCAGCGCCAGTACCGGGCCCGCCGGCGAGCGCCGGGCGGTCAGCGGTACGGGCGGTGCCGTCCGCCGCTCGTACACGGTGGTCATCAACGCGTCCTTTCGGTCGTCCTGTACGCAACTGTGCGGGCGGAACCTCTCAGGGACCTCTGAGCGGACGCCCCGGCGGCCCCTTCACAGCGAACTCAGAGGAGACTCAGAGCGGCCCGGTGTGCCCGTCGGCGTGACCGGGGGTGATGCTGGTAGGCGAGATGAACACGACCCGCTCCGGCCGACCGGCCCTCGCCCGCCCCGACGGCACCCCGCTGCGCGTCCTCGTCGTCGACGACGACCCCGATCTGGCCGAGGTGCTCTCCGGAGCCCTCCGCTACGAGGGCTGGGAGGTGCGCACGGCCGGCGACGGAGCCGCCGCGGTCACCGGCGCGCGCGAGCTGCTGCCCGACGCCGTCGTCCTGGACGTGATGCTCCCGGACACCGACGGCCTCACCGTCCTGCGCTCCCTGCACGAGGTGAAGCCCGACGTGTGCGTGCTCTTCCTCACCGCGCGCGACACCGTGGAGGACCGGATCGCCGGCATCACCGCGGGCGGCGACGACTACGTCACCAAGCCCTTCAGCCTGGAGGAGGTGGTCGCCCGGCTGCGCGGGCTGCTGCGCCGCGCGGGCATGGCCCGCCAGCTGGAGGAGGGGCCCCGGATGACCGTCGGGGACCTGGTGATGGACGAGGAGTCCCGCGAGGTCACCCGGGCCGGCGAACTGATCGAGCTGTCGCCGACCGAGTTCGAACTGCTCCGCTTCCTCATGCGCAACCCCCGCCGGGTGCTCAGCAAGGCACAGATCCTCGACCGCGTCTGGTCCTACGACTTCGGCGGGCAGGCCCACGTCGTCGAGCTGTACATCTCGTATCTGCGCAAAAAGGTGGACGCGGGCCGGGCACCCATGATCCACACCATGCGCGGCGCCGGTTACGTGCTCAAGCCGGCCGTCCGGTGAGGGCGGCGCTGCGCGGAGCCCGGCGCCTGCTGAGGAGGGTGCCCAGGGCGCACACCCTGCGGGCCCGGCTGACCGCGGGGCTGGTCGTCCTGCTCGCGGTGAGCTGCGCGGCCGTCGGCGTGGCCGCCGTGGTCGAGGTGGCCGGCTTCCTCACCGGGCGGATCGACCAGCAGCTGACCGACGTGGGCACCCGGTTCCCGGCCAGCCTGGAGCACGGCGGGAAGCTTCCGAACGACCACGACAGCGACAACGTGCACGGCGACACCCGGCGGCAGGCGGCCGGAACGTTCGGCGCCCGGCTGGTCGGCGGCACGGTGACCAACACGGGGGTCGTGCCCGCCGACACCGACACCGCCGCGACCGATCTGGACGTCGACCTCACCGGCCACGACAAGGCGGAACTCGCGGCGGTCCCGGTCGACGGCCGGGCCCACACCGTCCACCTCTCCACCCTGCGCACGTACCGGGTGCTCGCCGCCCGGGGACTGGACGGCGACGTCCTCATCACCGGCCTGCCGATGGAACCGGTGGAGGCCGTCATGCACCGCCTGGAACTGGTGGCGGGAGTGGTCTTCGGCGTGGCCCTCGCGATCGCCGGGGTGGTGGGCGCGCTCTGGGTGCGCTGGTCGCTGCGGCCGTTGAGCCGGGTCGCCGCCACCGCCACCCGGGTCAGTGAACTCCCGCTCGCCAGCGGCGAGGTGGCCCTGCCGCCACGGGCGCCGGAGTCCGACCCGCGCAGCGAGGTGGGCCAGGTCGCCGGCGCCTTCAACCGGATGCTCGGCCATGTCGAGGACGCGCTCACCAAGCGGCACGCCAGCGAGGAGCGGCTGCGCAGCTTCGCCGCCGACGCCAGCCACGAGCTGCGCACCCCGGTGGCGTCGATCCGCGGCCATGCCGAACTGGCGCTGCTCCACCCCGACCCCGTGCCGCCCAAGGTGACCCGGGCGCTGGAGCGGATCGAGGCGGAGTCCGCGCGCATGGGCGTGATGGTCGACGAGATGCTGCTGCTCGCCCGGCTGGACGCGGGCCGCCCGCTGGAGAGCCTGCCCGTCGACCTCACCCGCCTGGTCCTCGACGCGGTCACCGACGCGCGGGCGGTGGGGCCCGGGCACCGCTGGGCTCTCGAACTCCCCGAGGAGCCGGTGACGGTGACGGGCGACGCGCACCGTCTGCAACAGGTGTTGGCCAACTTGTTGGCCAACGCGCGTTCGCACACACCCGTGGGCACGAAGGTGACGGTCTCGCTGGAGACCGACGGTACGACGGTCGAGCTGAAGGTCCACGACGACGGCCCCGGCGTCCCCGCGGACGTACGGCCCGGAGTCTTCGAACGCTTCACCCGGGCGGACCGCCGCCGCGCGGAGGGGACGGGCGGCGGAGCCGGTCTCGGCCTGTCGATCGTGGCCGCGGTGACGGAGGCGCACGGCGGCGGCGTGCAGCTGGAGAGCCGTCCGGGATCGACGACGTTCACGGTGCGGCTCAGTACCGGGTGAGCGCCGTCGCCCCGCCCGCCGTGCCGATGGCGATGTGCGGCGCCCGGGCCGGATCGGCCCACGCCAGCAGCGCCCGCATCGCCGCCGCCGGCACGGACACACAACCGGCCGTCGCGCCAAGCCCGTTGACGTGCAGGAAGATCCCGGCGCCGCGTCCGCGCACCGGCCGGTGGTAGTTGAAGCCGATGACGAACCCGTACGCGTACCGCGTCCCGTAGTCGAGCAGCCGCTCGGACTCGGCGGCACGGCAGTCCCCGGCCAGCGGCTCGCTCCACCGGTTGTAGGACCGCGACCGGGTGTCCTCGCACCACCATGAACTCGGCGTCACCCGGCGGTACTTGACCATCGTCCCGGGCGGCGCCGGCTCGCTGCCGAAGGCGTACGGCAGGTCGTAGAGCCCAGTGGGGGTGGTGTCGGTGCCCTGCCGGCGCGCGCTCCCCTCGACGAGGCCGCGCGCCCCGAACCGAGCCGGGGCGGAACCGGCCCGCACCCACGTCCCGTTCCGCCGCTCCCACCAGCTCAGCGTCCCCGAGGTGGCGGCGGGACGGGCCGCCTCGGCGAGGAGCAGCTGGTCGCCGCCCCCGGTGTCGGCCAGGCGCGCGGGCGCCGGGGGCCCGCCGTCGCCGGGCGCGGCGCCGGCCACGAGGAGGCAGGCGGAGACGAGGGCGACGACACCGGGGCGCATGGCTCAGACGGTAGAAGGCGGCAGCGGGAGCGGCAGCCCGGGTAGGCCGTCCAGGCTGCTCGCCACATGCTCCTTCCCCCGGAAGTAGTCGCTCAGGGACGCGTCGTCCTCCCGCTCGAACCGCCGCGCGTGCAGATCGCGGTCCTCGTCGTACGTCATGAAGGGCACCGCGTAACCGCAGGTGTCCCGGACGAGTTCGGCCCGGACGACGACGATCGCGCGCAGCCCGTGCCGCGCCGGGTCGATGTCCGGGAAGCGGGCGAGGAGGGCGGGGAAGCGTGGATCGTCCCGGAACACCGGCTCGCCGCGGCCGTGCACCCGCACGATGCTGGGCGGTCCCTGGAAGGCGCACCACATCAGGGTGATCCGGCCGTTCTCCCGCAGGTGGGCGATGGTCTCGGCGTTGGATCCGGCGAAGTCCAGGTAGGCCACGGTCGTCTCGTCGAGCACGGCGAACGATCCCTTGAGGCCCTTGGGGGAGAGGTTGACGGTGCCGTCCCCGGCGAGGGGGGCGGTCGCGGTGAAGAAGACCGGCTGACTCTCGATGAACGTACGGAGCCTGCCGTCTATGCGCTCATAAGTCTTTCCCATGTCCGGGGATTATCGACGACATCCGCTGTGGCCGCCCCGGCCGGCGTTCATCGGGGCGGCCACAGCTGCCTGTCACGTCACTTGGTGAGCGTGCAGGCGGCCAGTGCGTCGAGGCCCTGGGGTTTGGTGCCCTGGCGGCCGATGGCGATGGCGATGCGGTCGATGGTGGAGACGCGCTTGTCCTTGAGGGGGCCGAGGATGGCGTTCTGGACGAAGTTGGCTCCGCCCTGGCCGACGGTGTCGACGAGCCGCTGGTTGGCTTCGGTGATCTGGGTGTCGAGGAGGGTGAGGTTGCGGTCGACCTCGGCCTGGGCGGTGGCGGGGACCGCGGGGAGCTGCGACTTCACGTCGGGGCAGGAGATGGTCCCGGCCGCGGTGGCGGCCGTGCCGCCCGCCGCCTGGGTGGCCGCCGCCGTGGCGCTCGGGGCCGCGGTGGCGGTGCCGCCGGTGGCCGTGCCGCCCGTGTTCGTCGTTCCGGCCGCGTTCAGCGTGCAGGCGGCCAGTGCGTCGAGGCCCTGGGGCTTGGTGCCCTGGCGGCCGATGGCGATGGCGATGCGGTCGATGGTGGAGACGCGCTTGTCCTTGAGGGGGCCGAGGATGGCGTTCTGGACGAAGTTGGCTCCGCCCTGGCCGACGGTGTCGACGAGCCGCTGGTTGGCTTCGGTGATCTGGGTGTCGAGGAGGGTGAGGTTGCGGTCGACCTCGGCCTGGGCGGTGGCGGGGACCGCGGGGAGCTGCGACTTCACGTCGGGGCAGGAGATGGTCCCGGGGTCGGCCAGCGTCCGGGCGCTCTGCGTGGTGCCCTTGTCGGGTGTCCCGGCGAGCGCGGACCCGGCGATCACCGCGCCGGAGAGCACCACGGCGGCGGCACCGCCGATCAACACGACGCGACGCTTGTTGTACTTGGGGAGAGCCCTGGACATGCGGATGCCTCACTCGGGTCAGGTGGGACGGGCGACAGGTGTGACTGCTGTGCGAAACGCGGCGCCTGCGTTCGGCGAGAGATACGGGTAAGCGGTTGCGGTCGTTCAAGAGTCGGCGAGATTGACGAAACATGCAGAGCTCTGCATAATCATGCATGCCGCAGGACGCACCACGGCGGCCCGTCCCCAGCCTTGAGGAGCAGCGCAAGTGAGCAGCAACAGCGGTGACGTACGGCTCTGGGGCGGGCGCTTCGCCGACGGCCCCTCCGAGGCCCTGGCCAAGCTCTCCGCCTCAGTCCACTTCGACTGGCGGCTCGCGCCCTACGACATCGCCGGCTCCCGCGCCCACGCGCGCGTGCTGCACAAGGCGCACCTCCTCGACGACGACGAGCTGACCCGGATGCTCGCCGGTCTGGACCGGCTGGAGGCGGACGTCGCCGACGGCTCCTTCGTGGGCACGATCGCCGACGAGGACGTCCATACGGCCCTGGAGCGCGGGTTGTTGGAGCGGCTCGGCGCGGACCTCGGCGGCAAGCTGCGCGCCGGCCGGTCCCGCAACGACCAGGTCGCCACCCTC
Source organism: Streptomyces sp. NPDC005423 (assembly GCF_040606415.1). Lineage (NCBI taxonomy): Bacteria > Bacillati > Actinomycetota > Actinomycetes > Kitasatosporales > Streptomycetaceae > Streptomyces > Streptomyces sp. NPDC005423. The sequence continues at coordinate 26,270 of NZ_JBEXET010000006.1, forward strand.
TTCCGGATGTATCTGCGCGACCACGCCCGGATCATCGGCGGCCTGATCGCCGACCTCCAGGACGCGCTGATCGGCCTCGCGGATGCGCACCCGGACGTGGCGATGCCCGGCCGTACGCACCTCCAGCACGCCCAGCCGGTGCTCTTCGCCCACCACGTCCTCGCCCACGCGCAGTCCCTCTCGCGGGACGCGGAGCGGCTGCGTCAGTGGGACGAGCGGACCGCCGTCTCGCCGTACGGCTCGGGCGCGCTGGCGGGGTCCTCGCTCGGTCTCGACCCCGAGTCGGTGGCCAAGGACCTCGGCTTCGAGCACGGGTCGGTGGCCAACTCCATCGACGGCACGGCCTCGCGTGACTTCGTCGCGGAGTTCGCCTTCATCACCGCGATGATCGGCGTCAACCTCTCCCGGATCGCCGAGGAGATCATCCTCTGGAACACGAAGGAGTTCTCCTTCGTCACCCTGCACGACGCGTTCTCCACCGGCTCCTCGATCATGCCGCAGAAGAAGAACCCGGACATCGCGGAGCTGGCGCGCGGCAAGTCCGGCCGGCTGATCGGCAACCTGACGGGCCTGATGGCCACCCTCAAGGCGCTTCCGCTCGCGTACAACCGCGACCTCCAGGAGGACAAGGAGCCGGTCTTCGACTCCTGCGACCAGCTGGAGGTCCTGCTGCCCGCGTTCACCGGCATGATGGCGACCCTCACCGTCCACCGCGAGCGCATGGAGGAGCTGGCCCCGGCCGGCTTCTCGCTCGCCACCGACATCGCCGAGTGGCTGGTCCGGCAGGGCGTGCCGTTCCGGGTGGCGCACGAGGTCGCCGGTGAGTGCGTGAAGGTGGCCGAGGCCGAGGGCGTCGAGCTGGACGGCCTCACCGACGAGCAGTTCGCGAAGATCTCCGCCCACCTCACCCCCGAGGTGCGCGGTGTCCTCAACGTCCCCGGCGCCCTCGCCTCCCGCGACAGCCGCGGCGGTACGGCGCCGAGCGCGGTCGCCGTCCAGCTCGCCGAGGTGCGGACGGACGTGGCCGCACAGCACGCGTGGGCGACCGCGAAGCAGCGGAAGTAGCCCTCCGGTCGCGCCAAGGTCATCGCGGGTTACGTTGGTCGCACGCCGTCAAGGAGCCGACCGAACGGAGCCCGCGATGTCCTTCGCCCGCCTCGCCAGCGCCACCACCCCCACCGCCCGTCTCGGTCTCGGCCTGGCCGCCGTCGGCCGCCCTGGGTACATCAACCTCGGCCGCGACCAGGACCTCCCGGCCGGCCGGGGCGTCGAGGCGATGCGCGCCCGGACCCACGAACTCCTCGACGCCGCCTACGCCCAGGGCGTGCGCTACTTCGACGCGGCCCGTTCCTACGGCCGCTCCGAGGAGTTCCTCGCCGACTGGCTGAAGGGCCGGCCCGAGGCCGACGACATCGTGGTCGGCAGCAAGTGGGGCTACACCTACACCGCCGGCTGGACCACCGACGCCGAGCGGCACGAGGTCAAGGACCACGGCCTCGGGACGTACGAGCGGCAGCGCGCCGAAACCGCCGAACTCCTCGGCGACCGACTCGACCTCTACCAGATCCACTCGGTGACCCCGGACAGTCCGGCCCTCACCGACAAGGAACTGCACGCGCGGCTCGCCGAGGCCGCGGCGGCGGGCGTCACCGTCGGCTTCTCCACCAGCGGCCCCGCGCAGGCCGACGCGATCCGCGCCGCCCTCGCCGTGACGGTCGACGGCGAGCCCCTCTTCCGTACCGTCCAGTCCACCTACAACGCCCTGGAGACCTCGGCGGGACCGGCCCTCGCGGAGGCGCACGACGCGGGCCTGACGGTGATCGTGAAGGAGGGCACGGCCAACGGGCGGCTGGCCGGGCCCTACGCCCCGGAGGCGCTCGCGGCGGTCGCCGCGGAGCTCTCCCTCGGCGCCGACGCCGTGGCGCTGGGCCTCGTCCTGCGCATGCCGTGGGCGGGGGTGGTCCTCTCCGGCGCCGCGACCTCGGAGCAGCTCGCCTCCAATCTGCACGCGGCAGTGGTCGACCTCGACGAGGACCGGCTTGGCCCGCCTCGGCGCGCTCGTGGAGGAACCGCGCGCCTACTGGGAGCGGCGCGGGCGGCTGCCCTGGCACTGACTCGTCCGGTACGGGACGGTCGCCGGACGCGACTCGGACCCGTGTGCCCATGCTGAGACGTCTGTGTCTCATGTGGGTTAGTATTGTCTCATGGCTGTCGACCGTGACCACGTGCTGCGCAGTGCGGCCGCCCTGCTGACCCGGAGGGCCACGTCCACCATGGACGAGGTCGCCCGGGCCGCCGGCATCAGCCGGGCCACGCTCCACCGGCACTTCGCCGGCCGCGACGCGCTCGTCCGGGCGCTGGAGACGCTCGGCATCGAGGAGTGCGAGGCCGCCCTCGACGCGGCCCGCCTCGACGAGGGCCCGGCCGGCGACGCCGTACGGCGGCTGGTACGGGCGATCGAGCCCGCGGCCGGCCTGCTCGCCTTCCTCTACAGCGAGAACCAGCTCTTCGAGGGCGAGCGGCAGAACGCGGGCTGGACCCGTATCGACCAGCGGATCGCCGACCTCTTCCGGCGCGGCCAGCGGAGCGGCGAGTTCCGTATCGACCTCACCCCCGTCTGGCTCACCGAGGCCCTGTACGGGCTGCTGGCCTCCGGCGCCTGGGCCGTGACGGAAGGACGCGTCGCCGCCAACGACTTCACCCACATGATCGTCGAGCTGCTGCTCGGCGGTGCGACCCGGAGAGAGGAATCATGACCAGCACCCTGCGGCCGGTGAGCGTGCCGGAGACGGAGAGGCGCCCGGGCCGTTGGCTCGCGCTCTGCGTCCTCGTGCTCGCCGTGCTGCTGGTGGCCGTCGACGCGACCGTCCTCGGCCTGGCGACCCCCTACATCAGCGAGGACCTGAACCCCACCGGCACCCAGCTCCTGTGGATCGGTGACGTCTACTCCTTCGTCATCGCCGGTCTGCTCGTCTCCATGGGCAGCCTCGGCGACCGCATCGGCCGCAAGCGGATCCTGCTCGTCGGCGCCACGGCCTTCGGCGCGATATCGCTCCTCAACGCCTACGCGTTCACACCGGAGTTGCTCATCCTGGCGCGGGCGCTGCTCGGCGTCGCGGGCGCGACCCTGATGCCCGCCACCCTCGCCCTGATCCGCAACCTCTTCCACGACCCGCGCGAACGGAGCCTGGCCGTCGGCATCTGGGGCGCGACCGCCTCCGCCGGCACGGCGGTCGGTCCGGTGGCGGGCGGTTTCCTGCTCGGACACTTCTGGTGGGGCTCGGTCTTCCTGATCAACCTGCCGGTGATGGTGGTCCTGGTGCTGGTCGGCAGCAGGATGCTCCCCGAGTCCAAGAACCCCCACCCGGGCCCCTGGGACTCGCGCAGTGTCGTCCTCTCCCTGGTCGGCGTGATCGCCGTCGTCTACGCCGTCAAGGAGGCGGCGACCCACGGCCTCACCTGGCAGACCGGCGCCGCGGCGCTGCTCGGCACCGGAGCGCTGTACGGCTTCGTCCGCCGCCAACTGACCATGCCCGTGCCGCTGTTGGACATGCGGCTCTTCCGCGACCGGGGTTTCAGCGGGGCGGTCCTCGCCGACCTGCTGACCGTCCTCGGCCTCTCCGGGCTGGTCTTCTTCCTCTCCCAGTACCTGCAACTCGTCCAGGGCAGGCGCCCGTTCGAGGCGGGGCTGGCCGAACTGCCCGCCGCCGTCGGCGCGGTGGCCGCCGGTCTGGTCGCGGGTGCGACGGCCCGCCGCTACTCGGTCCGGGCGGTGGTCTCCGGCGGCCTCGCGGCCGTGGGCGTCGCCCTGGCCGTCCTCACCCTGCTCACCCGGTCCACCGGCTACCCGCTGCTCGGCGCGGCCCTGCTCGTCGTCGGCGTCGGCGCGGGCTTCTCGTTCACGGTGACCGCCGACGTGATCCTCTCCAGCGTCCCCCGCGACCAGGCGGGCGCGGCCTCGGCGGTCTCGGAGACGGCCTACGAACTCGGGGCGGCCCTCGGCATCGCCCTGCTGGGGTCGATCGTGACGGGCGTCTACCGGGGCTTCGCCGCTCCGGCGGGCACCCCGTCCGGCGCCCACGAGTCCCTGGGCGGCGCGGTGGAGGCGGCGGCGGGCCTCCCGCCCCGCACCGCCGACGCCCTGCTGACCTCGGCGCGAGACGCCTTCGTCCACGGCCTCACCCTGGCGGCGGGCGCGGGAGCGGCGGTGCTGCTGGCGACGGCGCTGGCGGCCTGGTTCCTGCTCAAGGGCCAGGAACTGGCAGACGCCGGGTAGGCGAGCGCGCGGCACGGACGCGGGCGAACGCGTCCGCGGCCGGGCCGGTGAGGCGGGGTTACGCCGCTTTCGCCTTCGTGGCGTACATGTCCACGTACTCCTGCCCGGACAGCCGCATGACCTCGGTCATCACGGAGTCCGTCACGGCCCGCAGCACATAGCGGTCGCGGTCCATCCCCTCGTACCGGGAGAACTCCATCGCCGCGCCGAACCGGACGGTGACCCGCCCCGGCCGGGGCATCCCCGACCCGCCCGGCTGGAGCTTGTCGGTGCCGATCATCGCGAACGGGACCACCGGCGCCCCGGTCATCATCGTGAGCCGCGCGATCCCGGTGCGGCCCCGGTACAGCCGTCCGTCGGGCGACCGGGTGCCCTCGGGGTAGATCCCGAAGACCTTGCCCTCCTCCAGGACGCGGCGCCCGGTCATCAGGGCCGCCACACCGCCGTTCGCCCCGTCCCGGTCCACCGGGATCATGCCGACACCGGTGAAGAACCAGGCCATCAGGCGGCCCTTGAGCCCCTTGCCGGTGACGTACTCGTCCTTGCCGATGAAGAGCACCTGCCGGTCGCAGACGAGGGGAAGGATCATCGAGTCGATGAACGTGAGGTGGTTGCCGGCCAGGATCACCGGACCGTCGCCCGGAACGTGCTCCACACCCTCCACCTGGAGGCGGAACATCAGGCGCATGATCGGTCCGAGCAGTGCCTTGATGAGCGCGAAGCGGGACAACGGTTCCTCCGGTGTCGGGCGAGTGACGAGGCAAGCCGGGATATGTCGAGGTATTCGGTTGAGTCTGTGCAGGTGAGGACGATACTCGCGGGCCCGGGGGAATCGCACATCGGGTTCACGGGTGTCTTACACGGTGTTGACGCGGGTTCACCTGCGGTGGCGTACGGCTGACGACCGGAAACACGGCCGCAACGATGTGACGGACATCGCGTACCGGGCCCACGCGGCGTCAAACCCCGTATCCCGTACGACATCCACCGTCACCGCCGTGTTCCGGCCGACGTCTCCCGCCCGTCATGCTCACGCCCATACGATCGGCGCGCACGGACGGGCGGACGCACGGAGGACTCATGGACACGCAGGCGACACAGGGGCCGAACGAGCGAGGACGCGGGACCGGACGGCGGGCGCTGCTAGGCGCGGCGGTGCTCGGCGCGGGCGCCGCGGCCCTGGGGTCCGCGGGCACCGCGAGAGCCGCCGGGGCCGCCGGCGCGACCGGTCACGGGAGCGTCCTCAAGGGCCTGCCCGTCCCGGCGATCATCGGCCACCGGGGCTCCAGCGGCTACCGCCCCGAGCACACCTTCGGCTCGTACCAGCTCGCCCTCGACCTGGGCGCCGACATCGTCGAGGCCGGTGACCTGGTCCCCACCAAGGACGGCCACCTGGTCTGCCGGCACGAGCCGGAGATCGGCGGCACCACGAACGTCGCCGACCACCCCGAGTTCGCCGCCCGCAGGACCACCAAACTGCTGGACGGCGTCTCCATCACCGGCTGGTTCACCGAGGACTTCACGCTCGCCGAGCTGAAGACGCTGCGCGCGATCGAGCGGATTCCGGCCAACCGCCCCCACAACACCCTCTACAACGGCCGCTGGGAGATCCCCACCTTCGAAGAGGTGCTCCGGTGGCAGGACGAGCAGACCCGCAAGCGCGGCAAGCAGGTCCTGATCTACCCCGAGACCAAGCACCCCACCTACTTCCGCGCGCTCGGCCACGACGTGGAGCACCTGCTCGCCACGTCGCTGCGCCGGCACGGCAAGGACGGCAAGAACGCGCCGGTCCTCATCCAGTCCTTCGAACCGACCAGCATCCAGCGCCTGAACAAGCTCGTCGGCAACCCGCTCGTGGTGCTGCTCTCCGGCACCGGCACCCGTCCCTGGGACTTCGTCAGCACCGGTGACCCGCGCACGGTCGACGACCTGATCACCCCGAAGGGCCTCGCCGAACTGGCCCGCTACGCGCAGGGCATCGGCCCCACGCTCGACCTGGTCATCCCGAAGAACGCCGACGGCACCCTCGCCGCGCCGAGCGCCCTCGTCGCCGACGCCCACCGGGCGGGGCTGGTCCTCCACCCGTACACCATGCGCAACGAGAACCCCTTCCTGCCGGCGGAGTTCCGCAAGGGCACGGCGGCGGACGCCTACGGCGACGCGTTCGGCGCGTTCAGGACGTACTTCGCGACCGGCATCGACGGTGTCTTCACCGACAACGCCGACACCGGCCTGCTGGCCCGCGCGGACTTCGTCAACGGCTGAGCCCGCGGCCCCGGTTGGGGTGACAGCCGGCCGTCCCGGCAACCGACGCCGGGACGGCCGCGTCGTGCCGCATATGACACCCGACCTGCTCACCGCCCTGCGCCCGCTGCTCACCGCCGAGGCCTCAGCCGAGGCACATGCCTCCGGAACGGAACCGGGCGACCTCGAACAGGCCGTCTGGCTGCGCCTGTTGGAGCGCCTCGACGCCGCCGGCCCGCCCGTCGACCCGCAGCGCTGGCTGCGCCGCGCCGTCCGCTCGGAGGCCCGCCGCACCCGCCGCACCGCCCGCCTGGAACAGGGCTACCGGGACGATCCCGCGGACCACGGTGACCGCGGTCCCGAGCAACGTGCCGTCACCGCGGCCGGGCACCGCGCGCTGCACGACGCGGTGGCCCGGCTGCCGGGCCGCTGCCCGCGTCTGCTGGCGGCCCTCCTGTCAGCCGAGGACCTCACCTACCGCGAGATCGCGGGGGAGTTGGGTATCTCACAGGGAAGTCTCGGCCCGGAACGTTCCAGATGTCTGGCATGTCTGCGGCGATTGCTGGCGCCGGAGGTTGCGACCGGTGAACCACGGGGATAGGAGTGAGGGACAGACGGTGATCAGGTGAGCGGGAGGCGTGCGCACATGGGCATGAGCGTGACCATCTCGGTGGCGACCGAGCAGGACGCAGAGCAGATCTTCAGGCTGCAGTACCTGTGCTTCCAGAGCGAGGCGGCGCTGTACGGCAACTACCGGATCGACCCGCTCGTCCAGAGCCTGGACTCGGTCCGCGAAGAGGTCGCCTCCGACTGTGTCTTCGTCGCCCGGCTGGGCGAGGAAGTGGTCGGCTCGGTGCGCGGCACGGTGACCGGCGACGGCGCCGCGGCCATCGGCAAACTCTGCGTCCACCCGCGTCTCCAGGGCCACGGCATCGGCGCCCGCCTCCTCCGCGCGGCGGAAGCGGCCCTCGCCGAGGAGCGCGGCGCCAAGCGGTTCCGGCTCCACACCGGCCACCGCAGCGAGGGAAACCTCCGCCTCTACCGCCGCGTCGGCTACCAGGCCGTAGGCACCTCCGAGGGCGACGACGGCGTACCGATGATCGTCCTGGAGAAGCCCGTCGAGGCGTACGTCGCGACGGCGTGACGCGCCGGTGCCGCCGCGCTAGGAGGCTGCCGCGCCCGGCTGTCGCCGTCGGGCGGCGGCCTTGCGCAGCCAGTACAGCGCGGAGAGCGGCAGCAGCACCGGGATGAAGACGTACCCCATGCCGTAGTCCGACCAGACCGTCGAGTCGGGGAAGGCGGACGGGTCGGCCAGCGTCCAGGTGCCGACGATGAGCACGCCCGCCAGCTCGGCCGCGCAGCAGACCAGGGCCGCCCGGCGGGCCGTCTCGCCGCCGCGCACCAGGGAGTACGTGATGAAGCCGTAGACCAGGCCCGCCACCGCCGAGAGCGAGTAGGCGAGCGGCGCCCGGCCGAAGTCGGTGGAGATCTGCACCGCCGAGCGCGACACCGCGCCGACGACCATCACGCCGTAGAACCAGACGAGCAGCATGCCGGGGCCGCCGATGAGGCGGGTCCTGGGCGGCTTCTTCTGTGCCGCGTCGTCCGCGCCGGGCTGGGACATGTCGTCCGTGGCGGTCAACTCAGCCTCCCCAGATGTCGTAGAGCCGCACTTCGAGAACGGCGAGGACGATCCCGCCGGCCGCGGCCGTCACCGAACCCCAACGGGTGCGTTCCGCGAGGGACATGAAGCCCGCCGCCGGGACGCACGCGAACGCGCCCAACAGATACGCCACGAAGATCGTCGTGCCCTGCTCCGCCTTCTCGCCCCGCGCCAGCTCCACGATCCCGATCACCAGCTGGACGGTCGCCAGCAGGGTGACCACCGCCATCGCGATGAAGTGCCAGTCCTTCGTCGGCTGGTCTCGGTAGGCCGCCCAGCCGCACCAGGCGGCGAGCAGCAGCGCGGCGACACCGGTCACCAGCGTCAGGGCATCAACCATGCCGCGACCCTATTACGGGCCAAAAGACCCGGTGACCGTAGGGTCGGGAACATGAAGATCCACGCTGAGGCCCTCCTCTTCGACAACGACGGCACCCTTGTCTCCTCCCTCGAATCGGTGCGCCGGTGCTGGGCGCGCTGGGCGGCGGAGTTCGGGATCGCCGCCGAGGAGTTCGCGCGGGTCGAGCTGCACGGGCGGACCGCCGGGGAGATAGCCGCCGACCTGCTGCCCGCGGCCCGCGTCGCCGAGGCGGTGGCGCGGATCGAGGCGCTGGAGGTGGCGGACGTGCCCAACGGCGGCGCGGTGCTGCTCCCCGGCACCCGGGACTTCCTCGACGCGCTGCCCTCCGCCGTCCGCTGGGCCGTCGTGACCTCCGCCACCCGGCGGCTCGCCGAGGCCCGGCTCGCCGCGGCCGGCATCCTGCCCAGGGTGCTGGTCGTCGCCGAGGACGTCACCCGGGGCAAGCCCGACCCGGAGCCGTATCTGCTCGCCGCCCGCCGGCTGGGGACCGACCCGGCCCGCTGTGTCGTCTTCGAGGACGCCCCGGCCGGACTGCGGGCCGGCCGTGCGGCGGGCATGACCACGGTGGCGTTGGCCACGACCCACCAGGTCCACGAGCTCGACGCCGACCTCGTGGTCAGGGACCTGTCGGCCCTGTCGGCGCTGGTCACCGACGCGGGAGTGGAGATCTCCGCGCGCGGCTGACGGACGTCCGCCGCTGTCCATCATGCGGACAGCCGCGCTTTGTCGAGCCTGTACGTCTGCTTTACTGATCGTATGACCATGACGAGCAACCGCAGCTCTGCGACCGAGGCGACCCTGACGCCCGGTGCTCGTTGTATGTGTCGAATGTGCGCCTTCTAGAGGGCCCCGCACCACCCCCGGGCATCGCCCCCGAAGCCGGCAGTAGAGGCATGTCCGTACGCCGTCACGCGTAGGTGACCGAGCCTCCCGCGCACATCCTTCCTCCCCGTACGGGGCACACCCACGCCCGCGTACTCGACAGTCATGGAACCCCAGTGATCACCACATCGGGCCTGACCAAGGTCTACCGCTCACGCGGCCGTGAGGTCACCGCCCTCGACGGCGTCGACCTGCACGTCCGCGAAGGCGAGGTGTACGGCGTCATCGGCCAGTCCGGCGCCGGCAAGTCCTCGCTCATCCGCTGCGTCAACCTCCTGGAACGGCCCACCGCCGGCACGGTGACCGTCGCCGGAGAGGACCTCACCGCCCTCGCCGGACCCGGCCCCCGGGCCGGCCGCGATCTCCGCCGGGCGCGCAGCCGTATCGGCATGGTCTTCCAGCACTTCAACCTGCTCTCCTCCCGGACCGTCCAGGACAACATCGAGCTGCCGCTCGAGATCCTCGGCAGGACCGGCCGGGAGCGCTCGCGGAAGGCCGGGGAACTGCTCGACCTCGTCGGCCTCGCCGACCAGGCCAGGGCCTACCCGGCACAGCTCTCCGGCGGCCAGAAGCAGCGCGTCGGCATCGCCCGCGCGCTCGCCGGCGACCCCAAGGTGCTCCTCTCCGACGAGGCCACCAGCGCCCTCGACCCGGAGACCACCCGCTCCATCCTCCAGCTGCTCCGCGACCTGAACCGGCAGCTGGGACTCACCGTCCTGCTCATCACCCACGAGATGGACGTCGTCAAGCACGTCTGCGACTCCGCTGCCCTCATGGAGCGGGGCCGCATCGTCGAGTCCGGCACCGTGAGCGAACTGCTCGCGACCCCGGGCTCCACGCTGGCCGCCGCGCTCTTCCCGCTCGACGGCGAAGCCACCGGCGAGGACCGCACCGTCGTCGACGTCACCTTCCACGGCGAGGCCGCGACCCGGCCCGTCATCTCCCGGCTCTCCCGCACCTACAACATCGACATATCGATCCTCGGGGCCGCCATCGACACCGTCGGCGGACTCCAGATCGGCCGCATGCGCATCGAACTGCCAGGCCGCTACGAGGAGAACGTCGTACCGATCGGCTTCCTGCGCGAACAGGGACTCCAGATCGACGTGGTGGGCGAGGCCCAGCCGACCGAGGAAGGTGCCGAGTGACCTGGTCCGAAGCGCAGCCCCTGCTGTCCCAGGCGTGTTGGGACACCCTCTACATGGTCGGCTGGTCCACGCTCATCGCCGTCGTCGGCGGACTTCCGCTCGGCATCGTCCTCGTCCTCACCGACCGGGGCGGACTGCTGCAGAACCTCGTCGCGAACAGGGTCATCGGGCAGATCGTGAACGTCGGCCGCTCGCTGCCCTTCATCATCCTGATGGTCGCGCTGATGGGCTTCACCCGGACCGTCACCGGGACGACCATCGGCCGCGAGGCCGCCATCGTGCCGCTCGCCATCGGTGCCATCCCGTTCTTCGCCCGGCTCGTCGAGACGGCTGTCCGCGAGGTGGACGGCGGGCTCGTCGAGGCCGTGCAGGCGATGGGCGGCAACACCTGGACGATCGTGCGCAAGGTCCTCGTACCGGAGTCGCTGCCCTCGCTGATCTCCAGCACCACCACCACGGTCGTCGCGCTCATCGGCTACTCCGCCATGGCCGGCACGGTCGGCGCCGGCGGCCTCGGTGACATCGCCATCCGCTACGGCTACCAGCGCTTCGAGACACAGCTGATGTGGATCACCGTGGCCATCCTCGCGGTCGTCATCTCGCTGATCCAGTTCGCCGGCGACTACGCGGCCCGCTCGCTGCACCGGCGTGCCGGCCAGTCGGGCGCCGCCCCCAGGCTCCGGCTGCTCAAGGCGTCCACCGCGACGAGCAAGACCGTCTGAGCCACCCCTCCCCGAGAACCCCCCGCACACCCTTCGCGGGGCCGCTGCACCCATAAGGAAAGGCACTTTTCGTGCGTAACTCGACCAAGATCACCACCGCCGTCCTCGCCGCCGGAGCCCTCACCTTCGGGCTCACCGCCTGCGGCTCCGGCAAGGACTCCGGCGCCGCCGACCACAGCGGACCGCTGATCGTCGCCGCCAGCCCCACCCCGCACGCCGAGATCCTGAACTTCGTCAAGAAGAACCTGGCGAAGAAGGCCGGACTCGACCTGGAGGTCAAGGAGTTCCAGGACTACATCGTCCCGAACACCGCCACCGAGGACGGCTCGGTGGACGCCAACTACTTCCAGAACCAGCCCTACCTCGACGACTTCAACAAGAAGCGCGGCACCCACATCGTGCCCGTCGTCACCGTGCACCTGGAGCCGCTCGGCCTCTACTCGCACAAGGTGAAGTCGGCCGACGCGCTCAAGAGCGGCGCGACGGTCGCCGTCCCGAACGACGCCGTCAACGAGGCCCGCGCCCTCAAGCTGCTCGCCGCCAACGGGCTCATCACCCTCAAGGCCGGCGCCGGCACCGAGGCGACCCCGCAGGACATCGCGAAGAACCCCAAGGGCCTGAAGTTCAAGGAGGTCGAGGCGGCGCAGACCGCGCGCTCCCTGGACGACGTGGACGCGTCGGTCGTCAACGGCAACTACGCGCTCTCCGCCGGCCTCAAGCCCGCCACCGACGCCCTCGTCCTGGAGTCCGCGAAGAACAACCCGTACGGCAACTTCCTCGCCGTCAAGAAGGGCAACGAGAAGGACCCCCGGGTGAAGAAGCTCGCCAAGCTCCTCACCTCGACCGAGGTCAAGAAGTTCATCGAGGACAAGTACGACGGCTCGGTCATCCCGTCCTTCTGAGTCATCCTGTCCTTCTGAGCCGTCCCGTCACTTCCGGGTCGTCTCCGCCCTTCCGAGTCGTCCCGTACTTCTGAGCCGTCTTGCGGACAACTCGCCGCAACTCACGGGGTCCGCCTCCTCACCCACGGTGGACCCCGTGATGCGGCACGGTGCTTTCATGCTGCATGCTGGGCAGTTCAGCAGGACTGCAGGTTTTCCGAAGGTTACGGAGCGGCGCATGACGAGCACCTTCCCCAACATCTCCATCAGCACGGAGCGGTTGGTGCTGCGGCCCCTCGACGAGGACGACGTGCCCGCCCTGACCGAGATGATGAACGACGAACAGGTCGGCGCCTGGACCGACGTACCCCAGCCGTTCACCGGGGCCGCCGCCCGTGACTGGATCACCGGGTACGCGCCCGCCGAACGCGTCTCCGGCCGCGGCCTGGACCTCGCCGTCACTGAGTTCCTCACCCAACGGCTGGTCGGAATCGTCCAGTTGACCAAGACCGACTGGCATATCCGGTCCACCGAGCTGTCGTACATCATCGCCCCCTGGGCGCGCGGCGAGGGCTACGCCTCGGAGGCGGCGCTCGCCACCGCCCAATGGCTGTTCGGGGACCAGAAGTTGGAGCGCATCGAGCTGCGCACCGCCGCCGACAACACCGCCTCCCAGCAGGTCGCCCAGAAGATCGGCTGCATCAGCGAGGGCGTCCTGCGGGGCGCCTGTATAGCGCACGTCCGCGGCGACGACGGCACCTGGACCGACACCCGTACCGACTTCATCGTGTGGAGCCTGCTGCCGGAGGACCTGGAGGGCGCGGGCGGACAGCACGCGGACGCCGACGGTTTCACCTCGCTCGCCGACTGGAACTGAACCGGCCGCCCCCCGCCCCGCCGCACGTCCCAGCTCCACCAGGTACCCTCACGGAGCCCGTACATGGGCCCATCCCCTGACGACTTGCGCAAAACCCCTGGAGACTGAGGACCATGGCCGACCGCGTCACGGTGATCGGCTGGGACGGCTCTCCGCTCACCGCCGCGGCACGTTCCGCCCTGGGTGCCGCGACCCTGGTGGCCGGCGCCCCCCACCACCTGGAACTTCCCGAAGTCGCGGAGACCGCCGAGCGCGTCCGCCTCGGCAGCGTCGCCCTCGCCGCCCGCCGGATCGCCGCCCACCGGGGCACCGCGGTCGTCTTCGCCGACGGGGACCCCGGCTTCTTCGGAGTCGTACGGGCCCTGCACGCACCGGAGTTCGGCCTGGAGGTGGAGGTGGTGCCCGCCGTCTCCGCGGTGGCCGCCGCCTTCGCCCGGGCCGGCATGCCCTGGGACGACGCGCAGGTGGTCGTCGCCCACAGCCGCACCCTGCGCCGCGCGGTGAACGTCTGCCGGGCCCACCCCAAGGTCGCCGTCCTCACCTCGCCCGGCGCGGGACCCGCCGAACTCGGCCTGCTCATGGAGGGCGTGCACCGCACCTTCGTGATCTGCGAGGAGCTCGGCACCGAACGCGAACAAGTCACCGTCCTCACCTCGGACAAGGCCGCCGACCACATCTGGCGCGACCCCAACGTCGTCATCGTCATCGGCGGCCCGACCGGCCCCGCGGGCGCCCACGACGCGGGCGGCTGGATCGCCGGCCGTGACCCGTCGGCCGGCCCGCGCGGCTGGACACTGCCAGCCGAGACCTACGACGGCGCCCTCGGCGAGGGCGAGTCCGAACTGCTGCGCGCCGCCCAACTCGCCCGGCTGGGGCCCCGGTCGGGCGACCTGGTCTGGGACATCGGCTGCGGCGCCGGTGCCTTCGCCGCCGAGGCCGCGCGGGCCGGCGCCGCCGTCATCGCCGTCGACCGTGCCCTCCCCGCCTGCGTCCGCACCGAGACGGCCGCCCGGAGCGTCGGCGTCCAGGTCCAGATCGTGCACGGCAGCGCCCCGCACATCCTGGAGAACCTCCCCGAACCGGACGTCGTACGGGTCGGCGCCGGGGGAGTGGCCGTCGTCTCCGCGGTCGCCGACCGGCGCCCGCAGCGCATCGTGGCGCACGCGTCGACCCGCGACGAGGCCGAGCTGCTCGGCCGCGCCCTCACCGAGCACGGCTACCGGGTCGAGTGCGCCCTCCTCCAGTCCGTCGAACTCGACACGCGGGCCTGGACGGAGACCGAACGGAGCGTGGTCTTCCTGCTCAGCGGCCTGCTGCCGGACCGCGCCTCCTGACCCGTTCTGTCGTCCCCGTGATCCTGTTGTCGTACTGCGCGCGGTAGGCTGGCCGACTGTTGTACCCCGCCCGGTGACCCGGCACTTCGTAGGCCAATGTCCGGAAAACGCGCCCCTTTTGGGGTGGGTGTGGTACGGCAGAACCGGAGGACGCGCAACGTGGCGCAGTCCACAGCGGGTCGTCGCGGAACCGGCTGTCGTGACGGCGGAACGGCCGCGAGAATGCGAGCCAGTGGCTTCGTCGCCCTGTCGGCGACGAACCGTTCGTGCCGCTGGACACGCACGCTCGTTCTCCACTGCGGAGCGGTCGGTGCGCCGTTCCCGGTGAGCTGGTCGTAGAAGCACTAACCGATGGGCGAGGGGTACGCATGACCGACACCGGCCAGGTCCCGGCCGAGGGGCTGCCGGAGAACGCAGGCATGGTGGAACAGCCGGGCGTCCCCGCGCACGGCGCGTACACCTACCTCTCCGAGACCACCGCCGAGGACGAAGACCTGTTGCTGCTGCCGGGCGCCCAGGGCGCCTGGGGCAACGAGGTGCCACCGCCCGTCCCCGAGCCCGTCGTCGAAGCCGTCCACGAGCCGGGCCCGCACGAGACGGACGGCCGCGACAGCGGCTCGGTCGACCTCAACGGCGTCCGCCTGCCCGCTGCTGCCACGGCCTCCGCCGCGCCGCGCCGGCCGCTGCACCTCGGGCCGCCGACCCCCGACGCCTCCGCCAGCCCGGTCCGCTCCCTCGCCGACCGCGGCCCCGCCGGCGCACCGGTCCGCGCGGCGCAGGTCACGGGCCCCGACTACCTCGACGCCTCCCAGCTGCGGGACCTCCCGCCCCAGGGCGCGAGCCCGTGGGGAACGGCGGCCGTGCAGGCGCCGGTGAGCGCCGGGGTGCGGAGTGCGGAAACGGTTGCTCCGGCTCCGTCCGACCTGTCGGCCTTTCCCTCCGCCCCGGTGGCGGAACCGGCCGACGCGGCCCGCGCGGCGGTGGCCCGGCTCACCACCGATGCCGCCGGGGTGGGCGTCGGCGCGGCGGACGCCGCGGCGGACCCCACGGTCACGGCACCGGCCGTCGCGCAGGTACCGGACGCGGTCGCTCACGTACCGGACGCCGGCGAGGCGCCCGCGTACGCCGTGACGGCCGAGCACGTCGAGCACGCGGTGCACGTCGAGCTCGCGGAGCACGTACTCGCGACCGGGTACGCGCCGGTGGACGCCCCGGCTCCCGAGCTCGCGGCCCCTGAGACCCCCGAGGCGCCCGAAACCCCCGAGGCGCCCGAGACCCCCGAGGCCGCCTACGCGGAGCAGGCCGAGCAGCCGGTGCCGGACGCGGTCGCCGCCGTGGCCGGGCAGCTTCCTGAGCCTGTGGCCGTTCCCGAGCCCGCCGCCGTCACCGTTGCCGAGCCGGTGGCCGTTCCGGAGACCTCGGCTGTGCCGCTGCCCGACGAGGCCGCTGCCGGGACCGTGTTCGCTCCGGGCCTTGTGCAGGCGCCCGAGGCGCCGTTCGCCCCGCCTCACGCGGAGCCCGTCTTCGAGCCCCTGCCCGCTCCCGAACCGGCCGTTCACCTGCCCGCAGAGGGCGTCACGACGGAGCCCGTCGACGCCGTCGTCGTCGCGCACGTCCCGGAGGCGCCGACGGCCGCCGTCCCCGAGCCGGTCGAGGTCCACGACACCGGTGCGAGCCCAGCGGCCCCGGTGTACGCCGAGACCCCGGCGGTCCCGGAGTCCGTGACCGCCGCGCGGATCGCCGAGCCCGCCCCTGCGGCGGACTTCGCCGAGTCGGCCCCGTTCACGGAACCGGAACCGGAACCGGAGCCCGAGCCCGAGCCGGAGTTCGCGACGGCCCCGCCGTCCGCCCCGGACATCGCGGCGGACAGCATGGCGGTCCTCGCCGAAGCCGCCGTAGCGGACGGGCCGTTCGCGCCGGACGTGCCGCAGCCGCAGGAAGTACCGGTAGCGCAACCGCAGTTCGTCCCCGACGCGCGGCACGTCCCCGTCGAAGCATTCGGAATCGAGGCCGCCGTGCCCGGCACCGCTCCCGAGCCGCATCCGCCGGCCGGACCCCAGACGCAGCACACCGACGCCCAGCAGTACACCGAATTCCCGCACGCCGTCCCGGTGATGACGCCGGCCGCCGGTGCGCACGGCGAGCCCGGCCACGTTCCGCCGCCGGACGCGACCCACCCGGCGGAGGAACCGCCGCTCGGCCGGTTCGTCCCGGTCGAGGGCTCGGTGCCCACCACCCCGCACCTCGCCCCGACCCCGCCGCACCCCCTGGTCCTGCCCACGGAGGAGCCGGCCCCCGAGGCCGCCGTCCCCGCCCCCCGCGAGGCGCACCCCGCCCCGGCCGGGCAGCACGACCCCGGACTCGTACAGCGGGCGGACGACCTGGACACCCGCGCCGCCGACCAGGAAGAAGAGGGCGTGCCAGCGGTGGAAGGCGTACGAGAGTCCACCGGTCCCGCGGCGCCCGGCTACGACGACGCCGAGCGCGAGGCCGTGCTCAAGGTGATGCGCGAGCGCCGGGACATCCGCAACGGCTTCCGCAGCGACCCGATCCCGCACGAGGTGCTGCTCCGCGTCCTCGAAGCGGCCCACACCGCGCCGTCCGTCGGGCACTCGCAGCCCTGGGACTTCGTCGTCATCCGGTCCGCCGAGACCCGGCGCGCCATGCACGAACTGGCCATGAGCCAGCGCGACGCCTACGCCAAGTCGCTGCCCAAGGGCCGGGCCAAGCAGTTCAAGGAACTGAAGATCGAGGCCATCCTCGACACCCCGGTGAACATCGTCGTCACCGCCGACCCGACCCGCGGCGGCCGGCACACCCTGGGCCGGCACACCCAGCCGCAGATGGCGCCCTACTCCTCGGCGCTCGCCGTCGAGAACCTCTGGCTCGCCGCGCGCGCCGAGGGCCTGGGCGTCGGCTGGGTCAGCTTCTTCGACGAGCGCGAGATGGTCCGCGCCCTCGGCCTGCCCGAGCACCTGGAGGTCGTCGCCTACCTGTGCGTCGGGTACGTCGACGAGTTCCCGGACGAGCCCGAGCTGATGCAGGCCGGCTGGTCCAAGCGCCGCCCGCTCTCCTGGGTCGTGCACGAGGAGACGTACGGCCGCCGCGCGCTGCCCGGCGAGGACCCGCACGACCTGCTCGCCGAGACGGTCGCCGGGATCCGCCCGCTGGACGCCAAGGCGCTCGGCGAGGCGTGGGAGCGGCAGAAGCGGATGACGAAGCCGGCCGGCGCGCTCGGCATGCTGGAGATCATCTCCGCACAGCTGTCCGGGCTGTCCCGGCAGTGCCCGCCGCCGATCCCGGAGCCCGCGGCCGTCGCGATCTTCGCCGGCGACCACGGGGTGCACGCGCAGGGGGTCACGCCTTGGCCGCAGGAGGTCACCGCCCAGATGGTGGCCAACTTCCTGGGCGGGGGCGCGGTCTGCAACGCGTTCGCCGCACAGGTGGGCGCCGAGGTGTGCGTGGTCGACGTGGGCGTCGCCTCCGACCTGCCGGCCACGCCGGGCCTGCTGCCGCGCAAGATCCGCGCGGGCACGTCCGACATGACCACCGGCCCCGCGATGACCCGCGAGGAGGCCAAGCAGGCCATCGAGGTGGGCATCGAGACGGCCCGCGACCTGGTGGCGGCGGGCAACAAGGCGCTGCTCACCGGCGAGATGGGCATCGCCAACACGACCGCGTCCGCGGCGCTGATCTCGGTCTTCACCGACACCGACCCGGCCGAGGTCACCGGCCGGGGCACCGGCATCAACGACGAGACCCTCGCCCGCAAGACCGAGGTCGTGCGCCGCGCGATCGACTTCCACCAGCCGGACCCCGCGGACCCCATCGGCGTGCTCGCCGCGGTCGGCGGTTTCGAGCACGCGGCCATGGTCGGCCTGCTCCTCGGCGGCGCGTCGCTGCGTACGCCGGTGATCCTGGACGGGGTCAGCGCGGGTGCCGCCGCCCTGGTGGCCCGCGCGATCGCCCCCGAGGTCCTCGCGGCCTGCATCGCCGGGCACCGCAGCGCCGAACCCGGTCACGTGGCCGCCCTGAACAAGCTGGGCCTGCGCCCCCTGGTCGACCTCGACCTCCGCCTGGGCGAGGGCACGGGCGCCCTGCTGGCCCTCCCGCTGGTGCAGAGCACCGCGCGGGCGATGCACGAGGTGGCGACGTTCGACTCGGCCGGTGTCACCGAGAAGTAGCAGACCCGGAGCGGGGGCGGGGCCGGCCGAGTACCGTCGCGGCCGTCCCGCCCCCGCCGTACGCTGAACGCACCTGTGAATCCGCACGTCAGGGCCGCTCCAGAGCCGTAGCGCCCACCCCGCCCGTCCGAGGAGCCGCACCCCCATGGCCGAACACCCCGCCTACCCCGTGGGCCTCCGCCTCGCCGGCCGCCGAGTGGTCGTGCTCGGCGGCGGCCAGGTCGCCCAGCGCCGTCTCCCGGCCCTGATCGCGGCCGGCGCGTACATCCGCCTCGTCTCCCCGGAGGCGACCCCCTCGGTCGAGGCGATGGCGGACTCCGGCGAGATCACCTGGGAGCGGCGGCCCTACGCGGACGGCGACCTCGCCGACGCCTGGTACGCCCTCATCGCCACCAGCGACCCCGGGGCGAACGTCCGCGCCTCCGCCGAGGCGGAGACGCACCGCGTCTGGTGCGTACGCTCCGACGACGCCGACGTGGCGACCGCCTGGACCCCGGCGACCGGCCACAGCGGCGGCGTCACCGTCGCCGTACTCACCACGGACGCGCGCGGCCGGGACCCCCGCCGCACCGCCGCGATCCGGGACGCGGTCGTCGCGGGCCTGAGCGACGGCACCCTGGTCGCGCCCCACCACCGCACCCGCACCGCCGGGGTCGCGCTGGTCGGCGGCGGCCCCGGCGACCCCGACCTGATCACGGTCCGCGGACGCCGCCTGCTCGCCGAGGCCGACGTCGTCATCGCGGACCGCCTCGGCCCCCGCGACCTCCTCGCCGAACTGCCCCCGCACGTCGAGGTGATCGACGCGGCGAAGATCCCGTACGGCCGTTTCATGGCCCAGGAGGCGATCAACAACGCCCTGATCGAACACGCCAAGCAGGGCAAGTCCGTCGTACGGCTGAAGGGGGGCGACCCCTATGTCTTCGGCCGGGGCATGGAGGAGCTCCAGGCCCTCGCCGAGGCGGGCATCCCGTGCACGGTCGTGCCCGGCATCTCCAGCTCGATCTCGGTCCCCGGCGCGGCCGGCATCCCCGTCACCCACCGAGGGGTCGCGCACGAGTTCACGGTGGTCAGCGGCCATGTCGCCCCTGACGACGAGCGCTCCCTAGTCGACTGGCCGTCCCTCGCCAAGCTCACCGGCACGCTGGTGATCCTGATGGGCGTCGACAAGATCGGGAAGATAGCCGAGACGCTCGTGGCGCACGGCAAGTCGCCCGACACGCCCGTCGCCCTCGTCCAGGAGGGCACGACCGCCGCCCAGCGCCGGGTCGACGCGACGCTCGCCACGGTCGCCGAGACGGTCCTCGCGCGGGAGGTCAGGCCCCCGGCGGTGATCGTCGTCGGCGAGGTCGTGGCCGTCGGGCCGCCGACAGTGGCGTAACCCCGGGTAACACAACCCGTCCCCAGCCGTTGGCACCACACCCAGGACAAGGCAGTATCACCCTGTGGCCGATCTCATCACCGTCGAGGATCCCGACGACCCGCGTCTGCGCGACTACACGGGCCTGACCGACGTCGAGTTGCGCCGCAAGCGCGAACCGGCCGAGGGCCTCTTCATCGCCGAGGGCGAGAAGGTCATCAGAAGGGCCAAGAGCGCGGGGTACGAGATGCGCTCGATGCTGCTGTCGGCGAAGTGGGTCGACGTGATGCGGGACGTCATCGACGAACTCCCGGCCCCCGTCTACGCGGTCAGCCCGGAACTCGCCGAGCGCGTCACCGGCTACCACGTCCACCGCGGCGCGCTCGCCTCCATGCAGCGCAAGCCGCTCCCCACTGCGGCCGACCTCCTCCAGACCACCCGCCGTGTCGTCGTCATGGAGTCGGTCAACGACCACACCAACATCGGCGCGATCTTCCGCTCCGCCGCCGCCCTCGGCATGGACGCGGTCCTCCTCTCCCCGGACTGCGCCGACCCCCTCTACCGCCGGAGCGTGAAGGTCTCGATGGGCGCGGTCTTCTCCGTCCCCTACGCCCGCCTCGACCGCTGGCCCAAGGGCCTGGAGTCGGTCCGCGAGGCCGGCTTCGCCCTCCTCGCCCTGACCCCCGACGAGAAGGCGAGCAGCCTCGACGAGGCGGCCCCGCACCGGATGGACCGGGTCGCCCTCATGCTGGGCGCGGAGGGCGACGGCCTCTCCACCCAGGCCCTGGTGGCCGCCGACGAGTGGGTCCGCATCCCCATGGCCCACGGCGTCGACTCCCTCAACGTCGGCGCGGCGGCGGCGGTGGCCTTCTACGCGGTGGCCACGGGGCGCCCCGAGCTGTAGCGCCCGCTTCGGCCGCGACCCGGCGAAAGCGCCGCCGGACGCGGGGAGAGCGGTGAGGTTCGGGGGAGCCCGACGGCGCCGGTCGGCGACGCGGCGCCGGTCTCCGGGTGCCAACTCGCTTGCGGCAAGCGGGTGTTGGCTGGCGATGCCCCGCCCTTCGTCGCGGTGGTCCACCGGCGACGTCACCCGCGAGCGCGACCCCGAGGCCCTTCGAGGGCCGTCAGCTGTCGGGGGCGCCGAGGGGCTGGGGCTTCGCCGCGTCCGGCGGGCGGGGACCGGCCCGGACGGATTGCTCCTGTCCCGACCGCGTCCGGGCGCCGTGCCCGTCGTTGCCGAGGCCGTGCGCCGGCCCCGAACACCCCTGGGCCACCGCGATGCCGAGCGCGACGAGCAGCGTCACGACGACGAAGACGAAGAGCCGTTGGCGCAGCAGCCGCGGGTTGGCGGGCCGCCGTCCGGTCCCGGTGGTCCGCGGTCCCGGCCGACCGGGACCGCCGCGCTGCCCGGGACGGCTTCCGCCGCCACCGGAACGGGTGTTCCGCCCCGACGGAGTCGCCCGCGGCCCGCCCGCCCGGGACGCCGTACCGCCGCCGCGCGACCCGCTGCCGCCCCGGGAGGGGGCCGCACCGCGCGGTGCCGGAGTCCCCTGCGGACGCCGCCGGCTCTGGCCCTGGGTGCGCTGCTGCTCCGGGTAGCTCTCGGAGAGCCGCCCGGTCGGCCGGTCCGCCTCGGCGGCGCGCGGCGCGGGCGGCCGTACGTCGGCCATGCCGTGGGCCTCGCGGGCCGCGATCTCCTTGAGCCGCAACGACAGTTGGAGGGTGCTCGGCCGCTCCTCCGGATCCTTCGCCAGACAGGCCCGCACCAGCGGGGCCAGCGCGTCCGGCACCCCCCGAAGCTGCGCCTCCTCGTGCACCACCCGGTACAGCATCACCTCCGAACTGCCGTGCCCGAAGGGCGAGTCGGCCATCGAGGCGTACGCGAGCGTGGCTCCGAGCGAGAACACGTCCGTGGCCGGCGTGACCGCCGCGCCCCGCACCTGCTCCGGCGCCAGGAAACCCGGCGACCCGACGGCCGTACCGACATGGGTGAGCGTCGAGGCCCCCGTCGCCCAGGCGATGCCGAAGTCGATGATCCGCGGGCCCTTGGGGGAGAGCAGGATGTTGGACGGCTTGAGGTCGCGGTGCACGACCCCGGCCTCGTGGACCGCGACCAGCCCCTCGGAGAGGGCCGCGCCGATCGAGGCGAGTTCGGCGGCGCCGAGCGGCCCCCCGTCGGCGACCTTGTCGTGCAGCGAGGGCCCGGGCACGTACTGCGTGGCGAACCACGGACGGTCCGCCTCCAGGTCGGCCGCGACCAGCCGCGCCGTGCACCCGCCCCGGATCCGCCGCGCCGCCGACACCTCGCGCGCGAACCGCGACCGGAACTCCTGGTCCTCCGCCAGATCCGGCCGGATGACCTTGAGCGCGACCCGCTGGCCCTTGCGGTCGGAGCCGAGGTAGACCACGCCCATCCCGCCCGCGCCCAGCCGTCTGTGAAGCCTGAACGAGCCGACGACGCGCGGGTCCTCGCGCCTCAGGCGCATCATCGCCATGTTCATCCCCGCTGCCCGGTCCGTGTGACGAGCGACAGCTTACGTTTCCGCGCCCGCCCGCGCGCAGAGGCCGCGCCCTCTCGGCCGGACGGATTGTCAGTGCCGGGTGGGAGACTTGAGAGGTGGTCAGGGAGCGCGCCCACAGCGGGACTCGGCGCTACCGGCCGGCCCAACCAGCTTTCACACAAGGGGGATTGAGACCGTGAAAGGTGATCGCGTCGAGATAGTCGTGGACGCCGGTGACACGACCCGTACCTACGAGATGGTGGCGAGCAGAGCGGGCCGCCGGGTGGAGACCGCGGTGCGCCGGGGGGTGGTCGAAGTGAGCGAAGTCACCCGAAACGGCTCGGTGGTGCGCACCGCCCGCTTCATGGCCACCCGCGTCCTCGCCCTGGTCGAGCAGCCGGTGCCCCGCGAGGACAGCTCGGAAAAGTAGGGGCACACCGGACCGCGCTCCGGACGCCCCCTCCGGGAACACCCTGAGACCCGCGCGGCCTTCTCCACCCAGGGGAGTAGTCGGCGGCTCATGGCTCATCCTCCGGGAGGCCCGCCAATCGGTACGAGGGCATGACGACCCATCGCCGCCCCGCGCCTAGATTTGAGGTCAAGCGGCGGGTGCAGCACTCGTCCCCCGAGGTCAGACACCCGCCGCTGCGAACGACAACCGAGCAAGGCAACCGAAGCACGGTCAGGAGAGGGGCCATGGCCCTTACGGCACCGCGGACAGCGATCCGCACCGAGGGACGCAAGGTGTACACCGCGGCGTTCCGCACCCGCCGTACAGGCCGTCGCCACCCGTTGGTGGCGACCCTGATGGCCCTTCCCCTGGCGGTTCTCCTCCTCGTCGTCTTCGACGGCTGGGAGACGGTGGCCACACAGGCGTCGTCCGTGGGCGTGATGCTGGGGCGCTGAGCGGCGACCCCAGGCCCGGAGAGCGGTCCGGGCGGGGACATCCGGCCAGGAAACCCCGTGGGGACGGGGGTGCGGCGGACGGCAAAAAATGCCGGCGCAGCTGGGGAGCTGCGCCGGCATTGCCATGCCCGCCTCCGCCCCGGCCGGTGCCGGACCCGATTGCGTACGCTCACGGCCAGAGCCGTCCGCGACCCGGGAGACCCGTGACCGTCGATCCGCTGCTGTCCGCGCTGACCGCCCGGGCCCGGGCCGCCGCCCACGCCCGGACCCCGACCTGCCCGTGCGCCCCGACGGGCACCCTCGCCGACCGCCCCGACGGCACCGTCGTGCGGCACGCCGGCACGGTCGCCAAGGCGCACGCCCCGGACACCGACCCGGGCGACCTCGGCCGCCGCCTCATCACGGCCGCCCGCCTCCCCGGCATCCTCCTGCCCCCGCTCACCCCGGCCCTCTCCACCACGCGCGACCGCCTGCTGACCCTCTGGCCCTACGGCGCCCCCGTCGACCCGGACGACCCCGACGCGGCCCCCTGGGAAGCCGCCGCCACCCTCCTCGCCCGGCTGCACGGCTCGGGCCCCGCCGCGCACCCCGGCGGCCCGCTGCCCTCGATGCGCGGCCCGGTCAAGGCGGCCCGGGCCATCGCCCGCCTCCGCGCCGCCGGCCCGCATCCCGCCGCCGCCCCCGTCCTGCGGGCCTGGGCCCTCCTCCCCTCCTGGGCCCGCGCCGAAGCCCCGCAGCCCGACCGCACCACCCTCTGCCACGGCGACCTCCACCTCGGCCAGCTCGTGCGCCACCCGGCGCCGGACGGTCCCTGGCTGCTGATCGACATCGACGATCTCGGCACCGGAGTCGCTGCGTGGGACCTGGCGCGCCCGGCGGCCTGGTACGCCTGCGGGCTGCTGCCGCCCGACGAGTGGACCCGGTTCCTGGACGCCTACCGCGCGGCGGCCGGTCCGGCGGTCCCCGGCGACGGCGACCCGTGGCCCGCACTCGACGTACCGGCCCGCGCTCTCACCGCGCAGACCGCCGCCCTGGCAATAGTCAAGGCAATCGCGGCGGACCGC
This sequence comes from Streptomyces sp. NPDC005423, assembly GCF_040606415.1. Lineage (NCBI taxonomy): Bacteria > Bacillati > Actinomycetota > Actinomycetes > Kitasatosporales > Streptomycetaceae > Streptomyces > Streptomyces sp. NPDC005423. The sequence goes on from NZ_JBEXET010000006.1 coordinate 50,670, forward strand.
CCGCTCGACGAGGTGGAGGGGGCCGTCGTCGACGCGTGCCGGCGAATGGCGTCCGTCCCGCCGGAGTTGGCGGCCGGATCGGCGAAGTAGGGTGCAACCGACCGGGACCGCACGGAGTCTGTCCTGGGGAAACGTCAAGCAGGACCTACCGGCGAGGAGTTGAGCCGACCATGCAGTGTCCGAAGTGCCATGCGCCGATGCACACGTACAACCGCAACGGCATCCAGATCGAGCAGTGCAGCGGCTGCCGCGGCATCTTTCTCGACTACGGCGAACTGGAGGCGCTGACCCGGGTGGAGTCCCAGTACCAGCAGCCCGCGCCGCCGCCCCCGGGCGTCCCGCAGGCGTACCCGGCCCCGCCCGCGCCCGCCTGGGGCGCCCCGCACGGCGGCGGACACGGCGGTGGCCACTACGGCGGGCACGGCGGCCACCACCGGCACAAGAGCTTCGGCCACATGCTGTTCTCCAGCTGACCGGCGCACGGCAGAAGCCCCCGGCCGTACGAGACGGCCGGGGGCTTCAAGGTGTGGACGATACTGGGATTGAACCAGTGACCTCTTCCGTGTCAGGGAAGCGCTCTCCCGCTGAGCTAATCGTCCTCGGGACGCGACCCGGGGGTCACGAGTGGTGCGTGCGCGATACTGGGATTGAACCAGTGACCTCTTCCGTGTCAGGGAAGCGCTCTCCCGCTGAGCTAATCGCGCGGGTCGAAGCCTTGCGGCTCCAGAGGCCCGGAGGCCTCGGTGGACGATACTGGGATTGAACCAGTGACCTCTTCCGTGTCAGGGAAGCGCTCTCCCGCTGAGCTAATCGTCCTTGGAGGTGGAGACGGGATTTGAACCCGTGTAGACGGCTTTGCAGGCCGTTGCCTCGCCTCTCGGCCACTCCACCAGGAGCGCAGGGGTTCGGGAAGATCCCCTGTACCTTCGAGCGGACGACGAGGTTCGAACTCGCGACCTCAACCTTGGCAAGGTTGCGCTCTACCAACTGAGCTACGTCCGCCTGTCGGTTCGGTCGGCTCACGCGTCCCGGCGACGTGGTGAACTCTAGCGGATTCCGCGGCCAGCACAAAAACACGTTTGTGCAGCGTGCTGCCCTGTACGGGACGTACGTCGTGGTCAGGGCACCCGCGGGGACATACCGAAGCCATCCATGAGACACCCGCCATAGACTCGGCGACGTGTCCCCTCTCGCTCCCCTCGCCCGGTTCGGCGACCGCGTCGCCACCGGTCTGGTGGACGTCACCAGTGACCCGGCGGCTCTCGACTCGTCCGGTTTCTGGGCGGTCTGCGCGGATTTCGAGGGCCGGTTGACCTGCGCCCGCTTCCGGGACGTACGCCGTGAGCCGGTGCCCGCGCCGGCCGCCGGAGCCTGGCGCGGACCGGCGGCGGGGGAGTGGACCTCCTCCCTGGACCGCGCCGGCTACCTCGCCGGGGTCCGGCACATCCGCGGGCGCATCGCGGCCGGCGCTGTGTACCAGGTGAACCTGTGCCGGGTGCTCTCCGCGCCGGTCGGCCCGGACGCCGATGTGGACGCGCTGGCCTCGCTGCTGGCCCGCGGCAACCCGGCGCCGTACGCGGGAACGATCCGCCTCCCCGGGCACGGGGTGGAGGTGGCCACCGCGTCGCCGGAGCTGTTCCTGCGCCGGGCCGGCTCCGTCGTGGAGTCCGGGCCGATCAAGGGCACCGGCCGGACCGAGGCGGACCTGCTGGAGAAGGATCACGCCGAGAACGTGATGATCGTGGATCTGGTCCGCAACGACCTGGGCCGGGTCTGCGCCACCGGCAGCGTCACCGTCCCCGACCTCTGCGTGGTGGAGAAGCATCCGGGCCTGGTCCACCTCGTCTCCACCGTGCGCGGCGCACTGCCGCCCGGCGTGGGCTGGCCGCGGCTGCTGGCCGCCGCCTTCCCGCCCGGTTCGGTCACCGGCGCTCCCAAGGCCGCCGCCCTGCGGGTCATCGGCGAGTTGGAGACGGCGCCCCGGGGACCGTACTGCGGGGGCGTCGGCTGGGTCGACGCGGACCGGGGCACCGGTGAACTGGCCGTCGGCATCCGCACGTTCTGGATCGACCGCGCCGACGGCGTGCTCCGTTTCGGCACCGGAGCCGGCATCACCTGGGGCTCCGACCCCGAGGGCGAGTGGCGGGAGACCGAGCTGAAGGCGTCCCGCCTGCTCGCGATAGCGTCGGGCGGGTACCAGCGAGTGGAGGGACCCTGACGTGAAGATCTGGCTCGACGGCGGACTGAGGGACACCGAGTCCGCCCGTGTCTCCGTCTTCGACCACGGACTGACCGTGGGCGACGGCGTCTTCGAGACGGTGAAGGCGGTCGACGGCACGGCCTTCGCGCTCACCCGGCACCTGGACCGGCTCACCCGCTCGGCACGCGGCCTCGGCCTCCCCGAGCCCGACCTCGACGAGGTCCGCCGGGCCTGCGCCGCCGTGCTCGACGCCGGCCCCGTGCCGCTCGGCCGGCTGCGCATCACCTACACCGGCGGTCACGGACCCCTCGGCTCCGACCGGGGCGACCGCGGCCCGACGCTCGTCGTCGCCCTCGGCGAGACCGGCCGCCGTCCCGACTCCACGGCCGTGATCACGGTCCCCTGGACCCGCAACGAACGCGGCGCCCTCACCGGCCTGAAGACCACCTCGTACGCCGAGAACGTCGTGGCGCTCGCCCGCGCCAGCCAACACGGCGCGTCCGAGGCGCTGTTCGCCAACACGGTCGGGCAGCTCTGCGAGGGCACCGGGTCGAACGTCTTCGTCGTCCTGGACGGCGAGATCCACACCCCGCCCGTCGCCTCCGGCTGCCTCGCGGGCATCACCCGCGCCCTCGCCGTCGAGTGGACGGGCGCCCGGGAGACCGAGCTGCCGCTGGACGTCCTGGAGCGGGCCGACGAGGTCTTCCTCACCTCCACCCTGCGCGACGTCCAGGCCGTGCACCGCGTCGACGGACGCGAACTCCCGGGCGCCCCGGGGCCGGTGACGGCGAAGGCGATGCGGGTGTTCGAGGAGCGCTCGGGCGACGACCTCGATCCGTAAAAACCTGCCCTCCGGGGCTGACCTGGGGCTCCGTCACGGGTAGAACACCCCCGATGACCACGACCCTGCGGCCGACCGAGCCGCTTCAGCGCGAGGCCGACGGAACCCTCTCACGCCGGTACCAGGTGTGCGTGAACAGCCGTCCCGTCGGCGCGATCCACCTCGGCACGAGTCCGCAGTTCGGTACGGCGGTGGCCCTCATCCGGGACCTGCGCATCGAGGAACCGGACCGTCGGCGCGGACGCGGCACGGTGGCGGCGCTCGCCGCCGAGGAGATCGCGCGCGGCTGGGGCTGCGGCCGGATCGAGGTCGCGGTGCCGGCCGGCGCCGAGGCGGCGCTCAAGGGGGCGACGGCCCTCGGTTACGTCCCGCGCAGCCGCGTCATGGGCAAGCCCCTCGGGGACACCCCGCCCCGGCTGCCGGACGGGAGCCGCGCCCGCCCTATGACCGCCGAGGAGTTCGTGCCCTGGCAGGCGCACGAGAAGGAGACGTACGCGCGCAGCTGCGTCCCGCACGGGGTGCCGGAGGCCGAGGCCCGGTCGATGGCCGAGAGGGGCCACGCCGCGGTGCTGCCGGACGGCCTCGCCACCGAGGGCATGCTCATCAGCTGCCTGGAGCACGAGGGCGAACTCGTCGGCACCCTCTGGCTGGGCCCCCGGGAGGGCGGCGGCTTCGTCTACGACGTGGCGACCGACGCGGGGCACCGGGGCAGGGGTCACGGCCGGACCCTGATGCTCCTCGCGGAGGCTCAGTCCGTCGCGGCCGGCTGGAGCGGCATCGGACTCAACGTCTTCGTGGGCAACATCCCGGCCGAGCGGCTCTACGAGTCGCTCGGCTACGAGACGCGCGTCCGTTACCTGTACAAGAGCCTGCTCTGAGCCGCGCGCTGCCGGGCCCCGGTCCGGGGCTCACGCACCCCCGGCCAGCAGCCGGTCGGCGATCTCCTCGATCCGGGCCCGCAGCCCCGCCTGGCTCTTGCCGCCGTCGAGGCGTTCGCCGCCGATGACGTACGTCGGGGTCCCGGTCACGCCGATCGCCTTGCCCTCGGCCTGGTCCGCGTCGACGATCAGAATGTGCCGCCCGTCGATCAGCGCGGTGTCGAACTCCTCGGCGTCCAGGCCGAGTTCACGGGCGACCTCGATCAGGAACGGTTCCCCCGCCCGGTCCAGCTCCGCGACCCGGCCGAGCACGGCCTCGGCGTACGCCCAGCCCTTCCCCTGCTCCACGGCCTCCTCGACGGCCTGCGCCGCGGCGAACGCGTGCCGGTGCTTCTCCAGCGGGAAGTGCCGCAACCGCAGCTCCAACCGGTCGCCGTAGCGGGCACGCAGCGCCCGCACGTCGTCCAGGGCTGTACGGCAGTCCGGGCACTGCAGCTCGCACCAGACGTCGAGAACGGGGACGACGGGGGTGGGCTCGGAGGAGGAGTCACTCATGGGCCCAGTCTCCCAGCTCCGCCGGTCCCGCTCGCACCGTCCCCCGCGGGAGCGTTCTCCGGCCGACCCCGCCAGCGCGTCCGTCGCCGACCGGCACCTGGGGAGGACCCGACCCGGAGATGTCCCTGATGTCGGGCCGGGGCATGGCCTCGCGGGGAGGGAACGGTGCAGGATGGAGGGGTCAAGCACGTCGTGGCCGCCCGAGCCGCATGGAGGACCGGATGATTGCCGAGACCGTCTGTTCCGCCGTCTCCGTGGCCGGCCTGGGTATCGCCGCGGTCACCGCCTACCGCAAGCGTTTCCTCTCCGCCGCCCGCATCGCCGCCTACTCGCTGGTGCCGATCGGCCTGGTGATGACCGGTGTCGTCGGCTGGGCCGCGCACACCGCGTTCAGCCCGACCGCCTGGGCCGGGGTGGTCGTACTCGCCGGCGCCTGGCTGCTCTTCGCCGGCACCCGTGGGGTGGAACGCCGCCGCGGCGGCAGCCGCAAGGAGCGCAGAGCGGCGGCCCGTGAGGCGGCGCGGCCGGAGACGGTGGCCCCGGCGTCCTCGGCACCCTCCCTGGGTCCGGCCACCCGCCCGGCCACGCGTCCGGCGCCCCGGCCCGCCGCCGCACCCCGCGCGTCCGGGAGCGGAGACGACTTCAGCGACATCGAGGCGATTCTGAAGAAGCACGGCATATGACTGTCGTACGAGGAGCTGAAACGGCACAGAGCGACCGAGCTCTGTCCTGAACCGATCAGGACCCGACGCGACCCGTAACGGGCGATACGGAATTAAGCGAACTCCCTCTCAATCCGGGCGCGTTGGACGCGGTGAGGGTCTCGGCTGCGTCATCATCGCCGCGAGATGCTGGACACCACACAGAGCGACGCCGCGCCGCCGAAAGACGAACCGCGTGGCTGCCTTTTCGCCCTTTCCCAGCCACCGCTGATGATCTTCCTAGCGGTGATCGGGTGTCTGCTGCTCATGGCCTCGCTGCACGACCTGCTGATGCTCTGAGCCGTACTCGTGGTCCCCGGCGTCACCCGCCGGGGACCACGACCTCATCCTCCAACGACGGGCCTCAGCTCGCCGCTTCCTTGCGCCGGGCCCGGTAGGCCGCCACGTGCAGCCGGTTCCCGCAGGTGCGGCTGGAGCAGTAGCGGCGCGAACGGTTGCGGGACAGGTCGACGAAGGCGCGCCGGCAGTCGGGGGCCTCGCAGCGGCGCAGCCGCTCCTGCTCCCCGGCGACCACGAAGAACGCCAGCGCCATCCCGCAGTCGGCGGCGAGATGGTCCGCGACGGAGGCGCCGGGCGCGAAGTAGTGCACATGCCAGTCGTAGCCGTCGTGGTCCGTCAGCCGAGGAGTGGTGCCGGCGGCGGCGATCAGCTCGTTGATCAGCCCGGCGGCGGTCCGTGGGTCCGGCGCGGCGAAGACGGCGGCGAACCGCCCGCGGAGCCGGCGCACCGCGGAGAGATCCCACTCCGACAGCACCCCGATGTCGCTGACGGCGTGCTTCTCCACGAAGTGCGCGAGCATCGCCACATCCTGCAGTGCGTCCGGGGTCGTGGCCCCCTCCGGCGCGGTGTTCACCAGATCCACCACGGCGTCGAGCGCGCACCGCGTGTCGTGGGTGATCAGCACGTTGGCTCCCTGGGCCTGGGGTCGGGCGGCGCCCGCCGATGCTGGCCGATGGTAGTGGCTTCCGGTGCGACGGCCCCGTCGTCGCCCCGGGTTCCCGCCGGCGGCCCGGCGTCCGTGACTACGCGGAGTAACGGTGCGCGGGGGAGACTCGGCCACGCACTCTGGCGCGCGCCCTCGGCTGGATCACGCACCGGCGCCGCCCCCGCGACGAATCGCGGCGACGGCGCCGGTGTGTGCCCTATGCGGTTGTCTGAGCCCGAGCCGTCTCCCCGAGTGGACGGCGCCGGGCGGCTTGGTGGGGCCGGGCCCTAGCTCTCCGCCAGGATGTGCGACAGCTCCTGATCCAGGTCGAAGTGCCGGTGCTCCGTGCCGGGCGGCACGGCCGCGTCCGTCCGCTTCAGGAAGGACTCCAGGGCCCGCGCGGGAGCCTCCAGCAGGGCTTCGCCCTCGGGAGAGCTCAGGGCGATGCAGACGACGCCCTGACCATGGCTGCGCGACGGCCAGACTCGGACGTCGCCGGTGCCGGTGGGCCGGTGGAGGCCCTCGGCGAGGAGGTCACGGGCGAACACCCACTCGACGGTCTCCTCGGCTCCGGTGTGGAAGGTGGCGTGCACGGCGTAGGGGTCGGCCGTGTCGTACCGCAGGCCTGCGGGGACAGGCAAGGACGACTCGCTCGACACAACGAGGCGCAGGTGCAGCTCGCAGCTGACCGTGGTGTTCATAAGCGCCAGGGCCTTTCGCTCAGTGTGCGCTCGGGGATTCGCACGTCGGCGAAATCGACATGCCACCTACGGTGCCGTTGTAAACCCCTCTGAGTGTTTTGCGTGCCTTTACGTAACTCTTCCGGCCGAGAAGCCGTGCGGTCCGTGCGGCCATTCCGGTGACCGGTTTCCCTCGGGTAGGGTTGGGTCATATGAATACGGGGAGTGACGATTCGGGCGAGGTCGCCGTGGTGTCGGAGGAGAAGTCGGACGGGGCCGAAGAGTCACGGGACGAGCAGGGGCTCGGTTCCAAGGCGCCGGAATTCGTCAAGCGCCGCCGAGCACTGCACCTCAGCTGGCAGGTCGGCGTCTTCGTGCTCGGGCTGGCGGTGGTGGGGGCCGGCGTCATCATGCTGCCGCTCCCCGGGCCGGGCTGGGTCGTGATCTTCGCCGGTATGGCGATCTGGGCGACCGAGTTCGTCTGGGCCCAGCTGGTGCTGCGCTGGACCAAGCGCAAGGTCACGGAGGCGACGCGGCGCGCGCTCGACCCGGCGGTGCGCCGCCGCAACATCGTCCTGACCTCCGTCGGCCTGGTGATCGTCGCGGCCCTCGGCGCGGTCTACCTGTGGCGGTTCGGCGCGGTGATGCCCTGGAAGATCAAGGACCAGTGACCGGCGCGACGTGCTCCGGGGGCCGCGTCGGCCCCCGTTCGCGCTGGTGGGGGGCACCCCCTGACATGGGGTAATGTTCTCCGTGCGTCCGGGCGATTAGCTCAGCGGAAGAGCGCTTCGTTCACACCGAAGAGGTCACTGGTTCGAACCCAGTATCGCCCACCCCGACCGACGGCCCGCCTGGCATGCCAGGCGGGCCGTCGACGTTCCCGGGTCGTCCACGAGGGCCGTCCCCGCCGGGGTCCAGGCGTTTTCCGGCCGATCTCCCGGCGGTGCGACGCGTGCCGCCCCGTTCGGCCCGCCGACCACGCGCCCCTCACCTGCGACGTCGTTCCGGCGGCCCGGACGGGCCCGCGCGGGCCGCCGGAGACCTGTCGGGCCGGACCGCGAGAAATTCCTGCGCACCTCATTGACGCACCCCGGGGGTCTCCGTAGCTTGTGCCAGCAAGCGCTTACTTGAAACGATTCACGCACGTGTGGCAGAGCTGCGGGGAGGCCCGACTGTGGGAACCGGCACGAAGGTGGAGAGACGTACGGTCTTAAGGGCGGCGGGGGTCTCGGCGGTCACGCTGGGACTGGCCGCGACGGGATGCGGTGGAGGCCACGGCACCTCCGCCGACGGGACGGTGACGATCCGTTACTCGTGGTGGGGCGCCGAGGAGCGGGCGAAAAGGATCAACCAGTCCATCGCCCTCTTCGAGAAGAAGTACCCGAAGATCAAGGTGAAGACGGACTTTCAGACGTACCAGTCCTTCTGGGAGAAGTTCCAGACGCAGGCCGCGGGCGGAAATCCTCCGGACGTTTTCCAGAATGCCGTCGGATTTCTCCGGAAGTACGACGCGAGAGGCATTCTCCTCGACCTCGGCTCACAGGTGAAGGCCGGCAATCTGAGCCTCGGTCACTTCCGGCCCGGGGTCACGGAGGTGGGCAAGGTCGACGGAAAGCAGCTCGGGGTTCCCGTCGGTTCCAACACCATGGCCCTGGTCATCGACAAGAAGGTTTTCCAGCGGGCGGGCGTCGACCCGGTGGCGGGCTGGACCTGGGACGACTACTTCAAGGCCCTCAAGACGATCCACGACCGGACGGGCGTGCCCGGCGACACGGGCTACTTCGCCATCATGTACCTGTACGACCTCTACCTCCGGCAGAACGGCAAGGCGTTCTTCACCAAGGACGGACTCGGCTTCGACCGCTCCGATCTGACGGAGTGGTGGGCGGACGGCTACGGCCGGGTCAGGGCCGGAATCGTCACGGACCCCAAGGTCGTCTCCCAGGACCAGCCCAAGTCGTCGCTCTCGGCCGGGCACGGCGCCTCGGAGTTCACCTGGGACAACTTCACGGTCCGCTACTCGGCGGAGGGCGCCAGCACCTACGGCCTCGCGCCGATCCCCACCACGGACGGCAAGCACACCGGCCAGTACCTCGCCTCCCTGATGCTGAGCGCCTCCGCCCACACCTCGCACCCCGAAGAAGCCGCCCGGTTCATCGACTTCATGGTCCACGACCCGGCGGTCGGCCGGATCATGGGCTACGACCGCGGGATCCTGGCCAGCACCGAGCAGTACGCGGCGTTCCGGCCGGCCGACGCGGTGAGCAAGGAGATAGCGGCCTACGAGGCGAGCACCGCCAAGTCCGGCGTCCTCGGCACGATCACTCCGCATCCCTCCGGCGCCGACACCGTCGAGGCCGCCTTCCTGCGCGTCGGCGGTGACCTCGGCCAGGGCAGGACGAAGGTCGCGGACGCGGTGAAGCAGTTCTTCACCGAGGCCGAGGCCGCCTTCCGGTCCTGACGAGGGGAACCGTCGTGACGCTCGTCAAGGACTCCGTACCCGCCCTCCGGAAGACTCCCTCCGCCGCCCCCGCCACCCGCAGGCGGCGGGGCCGCCGGGAGAACCTCGCCGGCTATCTCTTCATGTCCCCCTGGATCGCGGGGTTCGTGCTCCTGACGGCGGGCCCCATGGCCGCCTCGCTCTACTTCGCGTTCACCGACTACAACCTCTTCAACAGTCCCCGGTGGGTCGGCCTCGACAACTTCACCGCGATGTTCGACGACCCGCGATGGCGCAAGTCGGTCGAGGTGACGGCCAAGTACGTGGTCATCGGCACCCCCCTGAAGCTGCTGCTCGCACTCGGTGTCGCCCTGCTGCTCGCCCAGAGCCGCCGCGGCCAGGCCGTCTACCGGGCCGCCTTCTACGCCCCGTCGCTGATCGGCGCGAGCGTCTCGGTCGGCTTCGTCTGGCGGTCGCTCTTCTCCGACGGCGCCGTGGTGGACCGTACGCAGTCCTTCCTCGGCTTCCCGGTCGGCGGCTGGGTCGGCAACGCCGACTGGGTCCTCTACTGCCTGGTGGCCCTGACCGTCTGGCAGTTCGGCGCGCCCATGGTCATCTTCCTGGCCGGACTCAAACAGGTGCCCCAGGAGCTGTACGAGGCCGCCGAGATGGACGGTGCCGGACCCTTCCGGCGGTTCTGGAACGTCACGCTGCCGATGATCTCCCCGGTGCTCTTCTTCAACGTGCTGCTGGAGACCATCCACTCGTTCCAGGTCTTCGGCTCGGCGTACGTCGTCTCCAACACGTACTGCGGTCCCGCCGACGCCACGCTCGTCTACACCTGTTACCTCTACCAGAAGGGTTTCAGGGACTCCCAGATGGGCTTCGCCGCCGCGATGGCCTGGATGCTGCTGCTCGCCGTGGCGCTGGTCACGGCCGTTCTCTTCTGGTCGCAGAAGAAGTGGGTGCACTACGACGACCACGACGACCACGACGATCAGGGAAAGGACGCCCGATGAGCGCCGCCACCACCGAACCCCCGGCGGCCCTGGGCCGTCGGCGCGGCGGTTCGCTCGCCTGGCACCTGGGCGCCCTGCTGCTCCTCGCGGTGATCCTCTACCCGGTCGTCTGGGTCGTCGGCGCCTCGTTCAAGCCCAGCAAGGACATCGTCAACAGCCTCCAGCTGTTCCCGCGCCACCCCATCCTGTCCAACTTCAAGGGCCTCGCGGACGGCATCGCCGACGTCCCCATCCGGACCTTCTTCCTGAACTCCCTTTTCTACGGGCTGGGTTCGGTCGTTGGCGTCCTGGTCTCCTGCTCCCTGACGGCGTATGCCTTCGCCCGTATCAGGTTCGCCGGCCGCAACCTGCTCTTCTCGCTGATGATCGGCACGCTCCTGCTGCCGTACCACGTGCTGCTGATCCCGCAGTACGTGATGTTCCAGAAGCTGCACTGGATCAACACCTACACGCCCCTGCTGATCGGCAAGTACCTGGCCACGGAGGCGTTCTTCGTCTTCCTCATGGTGCAGTTCATGCGCGCGCTGCCCAGGGAACTGGACGAGGCGGCCCGTCTCGACGGGTGCGGGCATCTGCGCATCTACTGGTCGATCGTGCTGCCGCTGTGCCGGCCCGCGCTGATCACCAGCGCCATCTTCACCTTCATCAACGCCTGGAACGACTTCATGGGCCCGCTGATCTACCTCAACGAGCCGGGCAAGTACACCGTCTCCCTCGGCCTGATGATGTTCCGCGACTCCGACGGCGTGGCGGCGAACTACGGCGGGATGATCGCCATGTCGCTGGTGGCGCTGCTGCCCGTGCTGCTGTTCTTCTTCGCCTTCCAGCGGTATCTGATCGACGGGATGGCCACCTCGGGACTGAAGGGCTGAGCGGCCGGCATGGCAACGAAGCGTGTGCGGAGGCGTGCGGAGCCGGTCCTCGCCGAACGGTTCGGCGTCTTCGCCGAGTCCCTGCTCACCGGAGTGTGGATCGCTGTCGCGTCACTGGGAGTTGTCACCTACCCGGCCGCCTTCGCGGCGGGCGCACGGCACTTGAGGAGGTGCACGGCCCACGAGGGCGGCGGGTGGCGGGAGTTCGTCGCGGACTTCCGGGCGGCGGTGCCCGGCGGATGGGTCGTCGGGGTCGCCGGGTGGGCCGCGGCGGCCGTCGTGCGGACGGATGTCCTGGCCGTGCGCGCGGGGCTGCCCGGCGGGCCCCTCGTCGGTGCCGCCGTCCTGTTCGCGCTGGTCGGGGCCGTCGTCGCCGGGATGCGCGCGGCGGCGGTCTGGACGCCGGGGGAGAGCTGGCGGTCGCTGTGGGCGGCGGCCGGCCGCCGTACGGTCCTGGACCCGGCCGGTTCCTTCCTGCTCGTCGGCGGCCTGGTGCTGGTCGGCTGCTCCGCCCTGCTCGTCGCACCCCTCGCGATCCCCGCGCTCGGCGCGGTGGCCGCCGCGGCCGTCGCCGTCGAGGAACGTCACCGGCGCCGCTGAGGGAGCCCCCGGCGCGGGCCCCCCGCCACCCCTGCCCTGTCATGCCCCTGACCGCTCGAACGGACCGGTGGGACGGAAAAGCCCCCGTACGACCCCCGCACGGAAGGAAAGGCCGAAAACCCATGTCCCCCATTCCCCGCAGGACCCTTCTCAAGGCAGCCGCCGTCGCCGGAGCCGCCGCGCAGTTCAGCCGGGCGCTCGGCGGCGGCCCGGCGCAGGCCGCGCCGGGAGCCGGGGCGGCCGACGCCGACCCGGTGACCCTCGACTGGCTGGAGGACGGCGGCCTCGGCGCCGCACCCGGCTGCACGGTCGGCGTGCCGTGGCCGATGGGCACCTACCGGGAGGACCAGACCTTCGCGCTGACGGACGCCGACGGCCACGCGCTGCCCGTACAGAGCTGGCCGCTCGCCTACTGGCCCGACGGCTCCCTCAAGTGGACCGCCCACGCCGTGAGTTCGGGCTCCGGCGCACTGACCCTCAGCGCGGGGGACGCGGCCGTCCCCGAGCGGAGGGTCACCGTCGACAGGAGCGGCGGCACCGTCGACGTGTCGACCGGGGTCATCACCGCGAGGATCGGCAAGAACGGCTCCACCCTCATCAAGTCGGTCCTCCGCGGCTCCACCGAGATCGCCAGGAACGGCCGACTCGTCCTGATCCGACAGCCCGAGATCGAGGACGAGGACCAGGGCTCGGTGAAGACCGAACGCTTCGACGGAGCCATCTCCTCGGTCACCGTCGAACAGGACGGCCCGGTCCGCGCCGTCGTCCGCCTCGACGGCAAACACCGTAGGGGCGACCGGAGTTGGCTGCCGTTCTCCGTCCGCCTCTACTTCTACGCGGGCGCCGACTCCTTCCGCATGGTGCACACCATCACCTTCGACGGCAGCCAGGAGCCCGGCCGCGCGAGCGGCGACTTCGTCCGCGGCCTCGGCGTCCGCTTCAACGTGCCGATGCGCGACGCCCCCTACGACCGGCACATTCGCGTCGGCGGCGAGGGAACGGGCCTGCTGCGGGAGGCGGTCCAGGGCGTCACGGGTCTGCGCCGCGACCCCGGCGCGGCCGTCCAGGCGGCCCAGTACGCGGGCCGGAAGCTGCCCGACCCCGCCACCTGGGACCAGCGCGTCACCACCCGCCTCCCGTACATCCCGCGGTGGGGCGACTACACCCTCTCCCAGCTCTCCGCCGACGGCTTCACCCTGCGCAAACGCACCACGAAGGGCCACGGCTGGATCGCCGCGGGCGGCGGCGGACACGCCTCCGGATTCGGGTACGTCGGCGGTGCGAGCGGCGGACTCTCCTTCGGGCTGCGGGACTTCTGGGAGAAGTTCCCCGCCCAGCTCGACATCCGCGACGCGCACACCGCCGAGGCCGAGGTCACCCTCTGGCTCTGGTCGCCGCAGGCCCAGCCGATGGACCTGCGCTTCTACCACGACGGCATGGGCCAGGACACGTACGCCAAGCAGCTCGAAGGCCTGGAGATCACCTACGAGGACTACGAACCCGGCTTCGGCACCCCGTACGGCATCGCCCGCACCTCCGAACTCCTCTTCTGGGCCGCGGAGTCGACCCCGGCGCCGGAAACGCTCGCCCAACAGGTCGCGGCCATCCGGGTGTTGCCCCAACTCGCCGCCCCGCCGCAGCAACTCGTCGAGGCGAAGGTCTTCGGCCCCGACCTCTACTCCGAGCCCGACCGCTCGACCGCCGCCAAGGCGAGGATCGAGGACCACCTCGACTTCCTCTTCACCTACTACAAGGACCAGGTGGCGCAACGCCGTTGGTACGGCTTCTGGGAGTACGGCGACTTCATGCACTCCTACGACACCGTGCGCCACCAGTGGCGGTACGACGTCGGCGGCTACGCCTGGGACAACTCCGAACTGTCGCCGGACATCTGGCTCTGGTTCGCCTACCTGCGCTCCGGCCGCGCGGACATCTTCCGCTTCGCCGAGTCACTGACCCGGCACACCGGTGAGGTCGACGTCTACCACCTCGGCCAGTGGGCCGGCCTCGGCACCCGGCACGGCGTACAGCACTACGCCGACAGCGCCAAGCAGCAACGCATCGCCAACACCACCTACCGGCGCTACTACTACTTCCTCACCGCCGAGGAACGCGTCGGCGACCTGATGGCCGCCAACGTCGACTCCGACGAGACGTTCCTCGTCCTCGACCCGCAGCGCAAGGTGCGCACCGACCCCTACACACCCGACCGGCACGCCCTCTCGATCGGCTTCGGTACCGACTGGAGCGGCCTGGTGTCGGCCTGGCTGACCGAGTGGGAGCGCCGGGGACCGAAGTGGGAGAAGGCCAAGGCGCGCGTCCTCTCCACGATGGAGGGGATCGCCGCCCAGCCCAACGGCTTCGTCCAGGGCAGCGGCCTGTACGACCTGGACACCGGCAGGTTCGCCGTCGCCGCCGCACCCGTCGTCTCCGTCTCGCACCTCTCGGCGGTCTTCGGCCTCAACGAGCTGTGCGCGGAGCTGATCCACCTGGTCGACATGGACGCCTTCAAGCAGGCGTACCTGGAGTACTGCCGCTACTTCAACGCCTCCAAGACGGAACAGGCGGCACGCTACGGCACCAACTTCGGCACCCTGCTGCTCTTCCAGGGCCACTCGCGCCTGGACGCCTACGCCGCCGTACAGACCGGCGACGCGACGCTCGCCAGGCGGGCCTGGAGCAAGTTCTACGGCTCCGACGGCTACCTGGAGTCCGCGCCCTGGAAGACGGAGGCACTCACCGGCCCGGTCACCCTCGTCCCGGGCAGCGAGGCGAGCTGGGTCTCCTCCAACGACACCGCCCTCTACGGCCTCGCCGCCATCGAGAATCTGGCCCTGCTCGGTGACAACATGCCGTAGCCACACCGAAGTTGATCCCTTCCGGGACCCGCTGCGCGCCGGGCGGCCCGGCCCCGCCGCCCGCGCGGACGATCGCGGGCGGCGCGGCGGGCGGGCAGACTCGGGCCCATGGACTGGACCCGGTACCGCTTCCGCAGCCTGTGGGCACTGCCCGCCCCGCCCCCCGTCGTGTACGACGCCCTGGCCCGGCCCGGGGACTACCCCCGCTGGTGGCCGCAGGTGCGCGAGGTCACCCGGATCGACGACCGCACAGCACTCGTCCGGGTCCGCGCCGCCCTCCCCTACGAGCTGGCGATCACCGTGCGCGAGGTGCGGCGCGATCCGGCGGCCGGGGTCCTGGAGACCGCGATGACCGGTGACCTCGACGGCTCGGCGCGCTGGACGCTCACCCCCGACGGGGCCGGCACGCTCGCCCGCTACGACCAGGAGGTCGTGGTCAACAAGGAGCTGCTGCGCCGGCTCGCCGTACCCGGGCGTCCCGTCTTCCGCCTCAACCACCGGCTGATGATGCGGGCCGGCCGGCGCGGGCTCCTCGCGTACCTGAAAGCGGTTTGAAGGAAACCCGCGGGGGCCTGTATGGTTCAGTCCGTTCCCGGGCGATTAGCTCAGTGGGAGAGCGCTTCGTTCACACCGAAGAGGTCACTGGTTCGAACCCAGTATCGCCCACCGGGAAAGGCCGGTCCGCCGCAGCGGGCCGGTTTTTTCGTGCCGTCGTGCCGTCGTGCCGTCGTGCGAGCGGTCAGGCGGCCTCCGCCGTCAGGTCCGGGCGCAGCGGCCACGACGGGTCCACCGACTCCGGGGTACCGCTGCGCGCGAACCACGCCTGGAGTCCCCGCGCCTGCGCCGCGTGCCAGGTCGACTGGAGCGCGTGCAGTTCGGCGGGGGAGAGCCGCTCCAGGCGGGCCGCGAACCGGCGCCCGACCGCCCGGACGACCTCCAGCGAGGCCAGCGCGTCCGCCCCCGCGTCATGGGCGCCCTCCAGGGAGACGCCGTAGTGCGCGCAGAGGTCGGTGAGGGTGCGACGGCCCTTGCGGTAGCGGTCCAGCTGCTTGTCCAGCACCCGCGGATCGAGCACCCGTAGCGGCGATCCCTCGAACCAGGGCGCCAGCGAGGAGGCGCGATGGCGCCTCAACTCCCGGTCCAGCAGCGTCAGATCGAACGGCGCGTTCATCACCACCAGCGGACGCCCCAGCGCCGCCTGCCCGGCCAGCTCCTCGGCTATCTCCCGCAACACCGGCGCCGGCCAACGGCCGTTGCGCCGGAGGAAGTCGTCCGTCAGCCCGTGCACCGCCGTCGCCCCGGCGGGCACCGGTACCCCCGGGTTCACCAGCCACCGGGTCACCCGCGGCCGGTGACCGGCCGCGTCCTGGACCACGACGGCGGCCGACACGATCCGGTCGGACTCGACGTCCACACCCGTGGTCTCCGTGTCGAACGCGGCCAGCGGCCCCTCGTACCAGCACGTCATGCCCACTCAACTCCTCGTTCACCTACGGCAGCTGACGCACCGTCTTCTGCCTGTTTGGTGATACCCGGGCTGTTTGCGCCGTACGCCGGAAGGAGACAACAGGAGTACGGGTCTTTGCAGTTCAGCGACCCGAGGCGAGAAATCATCCGGCGGGGAAGGCTCTTTGGCGATGGCGATAGCGCAGCCCGAGCGGGGCGGGCTGCTGCCCGAGCGGACGGCACCCCGGCGCGGCTCCCTCGCCACCACCGCCTGCATGGAGACACTCCAGGTCGGCTACTTGCACGCGGTCGCTGCGGCGGCCGGCTGCTCGCTCTCCCAGCCCTTCCCGGACAACGGCATCGACTGGCATGTCAGCCACGGTTCGCCCGGCCACACCGTCGACGACGAGGTCACCGTCAAGGTGCAGCTCAAATGCACCTATCAGGTCCCGCCCGACCCGCCGGGCCGCTCCTTCTCCTTCACGCTCGACAACGACCACCTGCGCAAGCTCGCCCGCACCCCGGTCTCCGTGCACAAGATCCTCGTCGTGATGCTGGTCCCCAGAGCCCAGGACGACTGGCTGCGGGCCGGCCACGACCGCCTGGACCTCAGACACTGCTGCTACTGGGTCAACCTCGCCGGCCACCCGATCACCGGCCGCACCCGCACCACCGTGCGCATACCGACCGCGCGCATCTTCGACGACCGGGCGCTCTGCGAGATCATGACGCGGGTCGGGACCGGAGGCAGACCATGACGCACCGCCCCCTCGGCGAGACCTCGCGGTCCGTCCGGCCGCACCCCGGCGACCAGCCCGCCGACGGCTGGGACCGCCCGCCCGAGCCCGCCGAGGTCGACCCCGCCGTACTCGGCGCCCTGCTGCACCGGCACGGCTGGCGGCGCCGCGGCGGCGCCCCCGGCCGCTACGGCCGCTGGACCCCACCCGGGCCCGGCGGTTCGGGCACCAGCCTCCTGGTGCCCGAGAGCCGGGCCTTCCCCGACAGCGACGACCTGCTCGGCGAGGCCCTCACCGCCCTCGCCCGCAGCGGCACGCCCTCCGCGCGCGAGGTCCTCGTCGCCCTCGCCGTGCCCAGCGACGAGATCCGCTGGTTCCGCGACGTCCCCACCGGCCCGGCCGGCACCGCCTCCTGGAACGTCGAGGAGCAACTGCGCACCGCCGCCCGCCAGATGCTCCTCGCCGCCGCGCTCGCCACCCACGCGCGGGCCGGCTACCACGGCGCCCGGCACCGCCGCCCGGCGGCCGTCTCCCTGGCGAGCGTCCTGGTCGGCCCCGCGCCCGGTGGCCGCCGGTTGACGGCGTTCGTCCCCCTGCTCACCGGCCGTCCCCTCGCCGTACGCCTCCACCAGGCCCTGTGCGCCGCCCGTGAGGCCGTCGACTACCAGCGGGCCACCGGCGCCCCGGACGCCTTCGACGGCGCCGTCGAGGCGGGCGTCAGCCGCGAACTCACCGACGCCCTCGTGGCCCTGGTCCGCGGTACGCAGGGGGCCCGCGTCGCCGTCGCCTGGGCGCCCGCCGCCGGCGTCCCGGAGGGCTGTGCCGCCGCCGGCGAGGCCGTCGAGTTCTCGCCCGGCGACCTGCCCGCGCTGCGCGAGGCCGGCGCCCGCTATCTGCGCGACGAGCCGTCCACGCCCGTCTGCGTCACCGGGTCCGTGGTGCGGATGCGCAGGTCCTCCCCGCGCGGCGAGGGCAGCGTGGGACTCCAGGTGATCACCGGGGCCGAGGTCCCGCACCTGCGGATGGTGCTGGACGAGGACGCGTACCGGACGGCCGGTCACGCCCACCTCCTCGGGCTGCCGGTGCGGGTGCACGGGCGGCTGGAGAGCCGGGGCGGCTTCCGGCGGCTCACCGGCGCCCGCGGGGTCGTACCGGTTCAGGTGGACGAGGCGGAGCGGGACCGGCTGATGAAGTCGCTCCAGGGACACGCGGACAGCGCGGCCTTCTTCGGGGAGGCGTGCGGCGGGGAACGGTGAGGCCGGGGGCGGGAACAACCGTTTCGCGGTCGGACCCGTGCGGCCGGTACCATCCCCCAGTGCGCGCGCCCCCGGTATGGCGCCGTACCCACCCTGCAGTCAGGAGAGACCGGTGTCAGACGTCCGTGTGATCATCCAACGCGATTCCGAGCGGGAAGAGCGCACGGTGACGACGGGCACTACGGCCGCCGAACTCTTCGCCGGCGAGCGCTCGATCATCGCCGCGCGGGTGGCCGGAGAGCTCAAGGACCTCGCGTACGAGGTGAAGGACGGCGAGGCGGTCGAGCCCGTCGAGATCTCCTCGCCCGACGGCCTCGACATCCTGCGCCACTCCACCGCGCACGTGATGGCCCAGGCCGTGCAGGAGCTCTTCCCCGAGGCCAAGCTGGGCATCGGCCCGCCGGTCAAGGACGGCTTCTACTACGACTTCGACGTCGAGCGGCCGTTCACGCCCGAGGACCTCAAGGCCGTCGAGAAGAAGATGCAGGAGATCCAGAAGCGCGGGCAGCGGTTCTCCCGCCGCGTGGTCACCGACGAGGCGGCCCGCGAGGAGCTCGCCGCCGAGCCGTACAAGCTGGAACTGATCGGCATCAAGGGCGCCGCGTCGGCCGACGACGGCGCGGACGTCGAGGTCGGCGGCGGCGAGCTGACCATCTACGACAACCTCGACGCCAAGACCGGCGACCTGTGCTGGAAGGACCTCTGCCGCGGTCCCCACCTGCCCACCACGCGCAACATCCCCGCCTTCAAGCTGATGCGCAACGCGGCCGCCTACTGGCGCGGCAGCGAGAAGAACCCCATGCTCCAGCGCATCTACGGCACCGCCTGGCCCTCCAAGGAGGAGCTGAAGGCCCACCTCGACTTCCTCGCCGAGGCCGAGAAGCGCGACCACCGCAAGCTCGGCAGCGAACTCGACCTCTTCTCCATCCCGGACCAGATCGGCTCGGGCCTCGCCGTCTTCCACCCCAAGGGCGGCATCATCCGCCGGGTCATGGAGGACTACTCGCGGCGCCGCCACGAGGAGGAGGGCTACGAGTTCGTCTACACCCCGCACGCGACGAAGGGGAAGCTCTTCGAGACGTCCGGGCACCTGGACTGGTACGCCGACGGCATGTACCCGCCCATGCAGCTCGACGAGGGCGTGGACTACTACCTCAAGCCCATGAACTGCCCGATGCACAACCTGATCTTCGACGCCCGCGGCCGTTCCTACCGTGAACTGCCCCTGCGCCTTTTCGAGTTCGGGACCGTGTACCGGTACGAGAAGTCGGGCGTCGTGCACGGTCTGACGCGCGCCCGCGGCTTCACCCAGGACGACGCGCACATCTACTGCACCCGCGAGCAGATGGCCGACGAGCTGGACAAGACGCTCACCTTCGTCCTCGGCCTGCTGCGCGACTACGGCCTGACCGACTTCTACCTGGAGCTGTCGACCAAGGACCCGGAGAAGTTCGTCGGCTCGGACGAGGCCTGGGAGGAGGCCACCGAGACGCTGCGGCAGGTGGCCGAGAAGCAGGGGCTGCCCCTCGTCCCCGACCCGGGCGGCGCCGCCTTCTACGGCCCGAAGATCTCCGTCCAGACCAAGGACGCGATCGGCCGCACCTGGCAGATGTCCACCGTCCAGCTCGACTTCAACCTGCCGGAGCGCTTCGACCTGGAGTACACCGGCCCCGACGGCTCCAAGCAGCGGCCGGTCATGATCCACCGGGCGCTCTTCGGCTCCATCGAGCGGTTCTTCGCGGTGCTCCTGGAGCACTACGCGGGCGCGTTCCCGGCCTGGCTGGCGCCGGTGCAGGCGGTCGGCATCCCGATCGGGGACGGGCACGTCGAGTACCTGGAGAAGTTCGCCGCGGCGGCCAGGAAGAAGGGCCTGCGCGTCGAGGTCGACTCTTCCTCGGACCGTATGCAGAAGAAGATCCGCAACGCCCAGAAGCAGAAGGTGCCCTTCATGGTCATCGTCGGCGACGAGGACATGAACGGCGGCACGGTCTCCTTCCGCTACCGCGACGGCTCGCAGGAGAACGGCATCCCGTTCGACGACGCCATCGCCAAGATCGAGAAGATCGTGGTGGAGCGGGCGCAGATCTGATCCGGTCGACTCCGGGCGCCCGGGGAGTTCAGCTCCCCGGGCGCCTCTCGTCGTCCTCCCGGCTGAAAACCTGGAGCAGCCAGGAGGCGAACGTGCCGGTCACCGCGCCGAGGAGGGCCAGGCCGATGAACATCATGCCGACCGCGATCAGGCGCCCGATGGGCGTGATGGGGACGACGTCGCCGTAGCCGACGGTGGAGAAGGTCGCGCAGGCCCACCAGACGGCGTCGCCGAAGGTGCGCATGGTCGCGCCCGGGGCGGTGTGCTCCTGCTGGTAGACGGCGAGCGAGCCGGCCAGGCCGAGCAGCAGGGCGGAGAGCCCGGCGTAGACGATCACGCGTGCGTGCAGCGCCAGCCGCGGCTCGCCGTGCCGGCGCTGCACGGCCTCGTAGACGCGCACGATCCGCAGCGGGCGCAGCAGCGGCAGGATCACCACCAGCGTGTCCAGCCAGTGCGTCCGTACGAAGCGCAGCCGCTCTCCGCTGAGCCGCCAGCGCACGGCGTAGTCGACGATGAACAGGGCCCATGCGGCCGGCAGCAGGGCCGCGCACAGGTCGTACAGCGCCCGCGGCAGCCCGTGCCCGAGAACCCGGACCGCGTACGACGCGAGGAAGACCAGGGACGCCACGGCGAGGGGCACTTCGGTGCGCCGTTCCCAGCGTGCGCTGCGGCTGTCGTGGTCCATCGGCCCAGCTTGGCCCGGGACGGCCCTGTGCGCAGCCCCGGCTCCACGGCGCGAACGGGCGAAGCCATATGCTTTCCCGCATGACGAGTGAGCCGGAGCAGCAGATCGGAGTGGGGACGCAGGACGCGTTCCAGCGCCTGTGGACGCCCCACCGGATGGCCTACATCCAGGGCGAGAACAAGCCCACCGGCCCCGGGGCCGACGACGGGTGTCCGTTCTGCTCGATCCCGGCCAAGTCCGACGAGGACGGGCTGATCGTCAGGCGCGGCGAGCAGGTGTACGCGGTCCTCAACCTGTACCCGTACAACGGCGGCCATCTGATGGTCGTGCCCTACCGCCATGTCGCGGACTACACGGACCTCACGGACGCCGAGACGGTCGAGCTGGCCGCTCTCACCAAGCAGGCGATGACCGCCCTGCGCACCGCGTCCGGCGCCCAGGGCTTCAACATCGGCATGAACCAGGGAGGGGTGGCGGGCGCGGGCATCGCCGCCCACCTCCACCAGCACATCGTCCCGCGCTGGGGCGGCGACACGAACTTCATGCCGGTCGTCGGCCACACCCGGGTGCTGCCCCAACTCCTCGCCGACACACGGAAGATGCTGGCGGAGGCGTGGCCGGCGGCGTGAGCCGCACGGCCCGTCCCGCCGGTCCGGCAGCGCCCCGCGGACGCTACGCGTCGTAGAGGTCGGCCTTCCTCGGCGACGGGTCCTGGACCGCGCCGCTGAGGAAGGACGAGCGGGCGCCGAACTTCTCGGTGTCCACGCCGTTCTCCGCCAGGACGCGTATCGCCGCCGCGTGCACCACCCGCAGCACGGGGGTCGCGGCGCGCAGGGCGTCGTCCGCCATGAAGCGGTGGCGCCAGGGCTGGTCGGCCCAGGCGTGCCGGAGGCCGAACGGCTCGGGCAGGCTGATCGAACCGCCCAGCCAGTTCAGCAGGGGCGGGTACCAGGTGATCGGGGCGCGCACCGCGAGGCGCACCACCTCGTCGCTGGTGACCAGCGGGAGCTTGACCGAGCGGCTCTCCCACGGCTTGAAGGTCTTCTGCACGGACTTCGTGGGAGCCGACGGCTTGGTGGTGAAGAGCGGGTTGACCGGACCCAGGGCGTGGCCGGTGACCTCGATGCGCAGCGTCTCGTGCAGCACGGTCACCGTGATCAGCATGGTGATGACCAACTGGCCGTCCCAGAGCGTCCATTGGACGCCCAGGTAGTGCCGTTCACCGCTGCCGAACTGCTGCTTGTTGCAGATGTCCTGTATGGCGTGCGACTTGATCTGGTAGGCCTCGACGTCGGTGCCCTCGGGCCGGGAGACCGCCCCCGCGTTCTCCCCGATCGGGGAGACGATCCAGTGGCGCACGGACGGCTTGGGGAAGCCGCCGGTGTGCAGGGTGTTGCGCTCCAGCATGCGCAGCCGGTCGTGGATGGACCGTATGACGTCCCAGCTGCGGAAGGGGTGGATCTCCCGGTCGGCGTCCCGGGCCACCAGGTCCTCGGCGAGCTGCCAGCTGCCCCACCGGGTGCCCATGCCCAGTATCCCCTTGGGGCCGGCGTAGAAGACCGCGTTGGACTGCTGCTCCGCGCTGAGCTTGGCGAGGGACTGGCGCAGTTGCTCGGCGGCGGTCTCGCCGGGGTTGCTCGGCACCGCCTCGGGCACCTTGGCGCCGATGCTGCTGCCGGACAGGAGGCTGTCCCAGCGGCTGCGCAGGTCGTGCGCGGTGCGCTCGCAGATCCGCTTGGCCCACACCCAGCCGGCCACGGGGGCGACGACGCACGCGCGCCCGTACCAGGCCCAGAAGCCGCCGAACGGCATCCGGATCAGGAAGACGACGGCGAGGACGCCCACCGCCAGGAGCAGGGTGGTGGCGAGGGCGCCGGCCCGCTTGTTGGTGCCCTTGGAGACCAGGCTGCGCAGCTGGAAGATGAGCAGCCAGATGATGAGTCCGGGCAGGAAGACCAGACCGAACAGCACCATGATCATGGACAGTCTGTTGTCGCGGTCCCGGCGGATGTTGTTCGCCGCGAGGCAGTGCTCGACCACGGCCTGGGGTTCGGTGCCGAAGGACTGGATGAGCGGCTTGCGGCCGGGGCCCAGCATGCGGGCGACCACCGCGGCGGAGAAGGCCTCGCCGAGGTTGGGGCGGAAGATCGTCGCCCAGCCGCGGCCGGCCTTGACGGCCGTCTGGTGCCATTCGTTGTCGGCCTTCTTGATCTCCGCGACCGGGCTGTCGCGGTAGGCCGCCGAGGCCAGCGCGAACGTCGGCGTCTGGCCGCCGTCGCCCGCGAGCGGGACCTGTGGCCCGAAGAAATTCGCGTAACCGCCGTCAACGGTCATTACCCGCCCCCGATCGCCGCCGCCCTCGCTCCTGCGGCCTTCCCGACTTCCTTGCTCCGCACACCTGTTGATCAGGTGATCAGGGTATCCGTCGCCACCGACATCCGTCGGCGGACCGCCGAAGCGGGCCGCCGACGCGGGAACAACCGTTCCGCACACGCGTGCCGAGCGCCGCCCGTCGCCGACTACGCCCCGGCGTGCGCCTGTTGGCGGATCCGGTCGGCGACCTGCTGGGGCATCGGCTCGTGCCGTGCGTAGGAGCGGTTGAAGCGGGCCGTGCCGTGCGACAGGGACCGCAGGTCGACGGCGTACCGGCCGATCTCGATCTCGGGCACCTCGGCCCGTACGAGGGTGCGCGCGCCGGACCGCTGCTCGGTGCCCAGCACCCGGCCGCGCCGTCCCGACAGGTCGCTCATCACGGCGCCCACGTAGTCGTCACCGACCAGCACGGTCACCTCCGCCACCGGTTCGAGGAGATGGATCCGCGCGTCGGCCGCGGCCTCCCGCAGCGCCAGCGCGCCGGCCGTCTGGAACGCGGCGTCCGAGGAGTCCACGGAGTGCGCCTTGCCGTCGAGCAGGGTGATCCGGACGTCGATGAGCGGATGGCCGGCGGCCACGCCCCGCGCCGCCTGGGCCCGGACACCCTTCTCCACGGACGGGATGAACTGCCGTGGCACCGCGCCCCCGACGACCTTGTCCACGAACTCGATGCCCGAACCGCCCGGCAGCGGCTCGACCTCGATCTCGCAGATCGCGAACTGCCCGTGCCCGCCCGACTGTTTGACGTGCCGGCCGCGCCCCGCCGACCTGGCCGCGAACGTCTCCCGCAGGGAGACCGCGTGAGCCACCACGTCGACCTGGACGCCGTAGCGGCTGCGCAGCCGTTCCAGGGCGACGTCCGCGTGCGCCTCGCCCAGGCACCACAGGACGAGCTGGTGGGTGTCCCGGTTCTGCTCCAGCCGCATGGTGGGGTCCTCGGCGACCAGCCGGCCCAGCCCCTGCGAGAGCTTGTCCTCGTCGGCCTTGCTGTGGGCCCGGATGGCGAGCGGCAGGAGCGGGTCCGGCATCTCCCACGCCTCCATGAGCAGCGGCTCGTCCTTGGCCGAGAGGGTGTCGCCGGTCTCCGCGCGGCCGAGCTTGGCCACGCACGCGAGGTCGCCCGCGATGCAGTGCGTCAGGGGCCGCTGGTGTTTGCCGAACGGCGAGGAGAGGGCGCCCACGCGCTCGTCGACCTCGTGCAGGGCGCGGCTCTCGTGGCCCGGGTCGGTGAGGCCGTGCCCGCAGACGTGCACGGTCTCGTCGGGGCGCAGGGTGCCGGAGAAGACGCGGACGAGGGAGACCCGGCCGACGTACGGGTCGGAGGCGGTCTTCACGACCTCGGCGACGAGGGGGCCCGCCGGATCGCAGGGCTGCGACCGGCCCGCCCGGCCGTCCGGCGCGGTGACCGTCGGGGCGGTGCCCTCCAGGGGGGTCGGGAAGCCGCCGGTGACCAGTTCCAGGAGCTCGACCGTGCCGAGGCCCTGACGGGCGCCCTCGGCCGCGGGGGCGGCGGCCAGGACCGGGAAGAAGGTGCCGCGCGCCACGGCCCGCTCCAGGTCCTGCACGAGCGTCTTGAAGTCGATCTCCTCGCCGCCGAGATAACGGTCCATGAGGGTCTCGTCCTCGCTCTCCGCGATGATCCCCTCGATCAGCCGGTTGCGGGCCTCCTCGATCCGCGGCAGCTGGTCGGCGCCGGGTTGGGACTCCCGGCGCTCCCCGGAGGCGTAGTCGAACAACGTCCGCGACAGCAGCCCGACCAGACCCGACACGGGCGCGTGCCCGTCGGGCCCCTGCGGGCCGTGCAGCGGCAGATAGAGCGGCAGTACGGCGTCGGGGTCGTCGCCGCCGAAGGCCTCGGCACAGATCCGCGTCATGTCGTCGAAGTCGGCGCGCGCGGACTCCAGGTGCGTGACGACGATGGCCCTCGGCATGCCGACGGCGGCGCACTCCTCCCACAGCATCCGGGTGGAGCCGTCCACGCCGTCGGAGACCGAGACGACGAAGAGGGCCGCGTCCGCCGCTCGCAGACCGGCCCGCAGTTCGCCGACGAAATCCGCGTACCCGGGGGTGTCGAGAAGATTGATCTTGTATCCGTCCCAGTCGACGGGGACCAGGGAGAGCTGGACCGAGCGCTGCTGCCGGTGCTCGATCTCGTCATAGTCGGAGAGGGTGCCGCCGTCCTCCACGCGGCCCGCCCTGTTCACCGCCCCAGCGGTCAGCGCCAGGGCCTCCACCAGCGTGGTCTTGCCCGATCCGGAGTGGCCGACCAGCACCACGTTCCGTACGGACGTGGGGTGGTCGGCCGCTGTCGCCCTGCCGGCGGCTCCGGGGTGTGCGTTCGCCTTGTCGCCCATGGCCTTGCCTCCCGTACACGGTGAGGTCGATCAGGACTGTGGCGCGGACATGCGCGGACCCCCCGTGCGGTGCGGCTCCGGTGACGCCCGCTGTTCTTCGAGCTTTCCACTCCGGTCACGGTGCGTCCATACGGCGGACGTGATCGCGCTCCTGGGACCCCGGCCGGACGCGGTCCGGGGCCCTCGTCCGCCGGTGCCCCTCCGCCGCCCGTACGCGCGCGTGGCTACGATGGGCCAGCCGGTGGCCAGCAGGGGCCGCGCGGCCACACCGAACCTCGGGAAGGCCATGCTGAACAAGTACGCGCGTGCATTCTTCACGCGTGTCCTCACACCGTTCGCCGCGTTTCTGATCCGCCGGGGCGTCAGCCCCGACACGGTCACGCTCCTGGGCACCGCCGGAGTCGTCGCGGGCGCGCTGGTCTTCTACCCCATGGGCGAGTTCTTCTGGGGCACGGTCGTGATCACGCTCTTCGTCTTCTCCGACCTCGTCGACGGCAACATGGCGCGTCAGCTCGGCCGGTCCAGCCGGTGGGGTGCCTTCCTCGACTCCACCCTCGACCGGGTCGCCGACGGCGCGGTCTTCGGCGGCCTGGCGCTCTGGTACGCGGGCGGCGGCGACAACATCGCCCTGTGCGCGGTGTCGATCTTCTGCCTGGCCAGCGGCCAGGTGGTGTCGTACACCAAGGCGCGCGGCGAGTCGATCGGACTGCCGGTGGCGGTCAACGGACTCGTCGAGCGGGCCGAACGACTGGTGATCTCCCTGGTCGCGGCCGGTCTCGCCGGTCTGCACAAGTTCGGCGTACCGGGCATCCAGTGGCTGCTGCCGGGCGCCCTGTGGATCGTCGCCGTGGGCAGCCTGGTGACGCTCGTCCAGCGGGTCGTCACGGTCCGCCGGGAGTCCGCCGAGGCCGACGCTGCCGACGAGCGGGAGGCCGCCGGCCGGCACAGCAGCGAGGCCGCCCAGTGAGCGGTGCCCGCGAGCGGCTGACCGACTCGCTGTACGGCCTCGGCTGGGGGACGGTGAAGAAGCTCCCCGAACCGGTCGCCGTACGGCTCGGCCGCACCATCGCCGACCTCACGTGGAAGCGGCGCGGCAAGGGCGTACTGCGGCTGGAGAGCAACTACGCGCGCGTGGTGCCCGACGCCGGCCCAGAGCGCCTCGCCGAGCTCTCCAGGGCCGGTATGCGCTCCTACCTGCGCTACTGGATGGAGTCCTTCCGGCTTCCCTCCTGGAGCGCCGAGCGGATCAGGGCCGGCTTCGAGGCCAAGGACCTGCACCATCTCACCGACGGCATCGCCGCCGGCCGGGGCGTCATCCTCGCGCTGCCGCACCTGGCCAACTGGGACCTGGCGGGTGCCTGGCTCACCACGGCCCTGGAGACACCGTTCACCACGGTCGCCGAACGCCTCAAGCCGGAGACGCTCTACGACCGGTTCGTCGCCTACCGCGAGGGCCTCGGCATGGAGGTGCTGCCGCACAGCGGCGGCACCGCCTTCGGCACCCTCGCCCGCCGGCTGCGCGACGGCGGCGTGGTCTGCCTGGTCGCCGAGCGTGACCTGTCGGCCTCCGGCGTCGAGGTGGAGTTCTTCGGCGAGGCCACCCGGATGCCCGCCGGACCCGCCCTCCTCGCCCAGCAGACGGGCGCCCTGCTGCTGCCGGTGACACTCTGGTACGACGCGTCGCCGGTCATGAAGGGGCGCGTGCACCCGCCGGTCGAGGTCCCCGGGTCGGGCGACCGGACCGAGAAGACGTCCGTCATGACACAGGCGCTCGCCGACACCTTCGCCACCGGCATCGCCGACCACCCGGAGGACTGGCACATGCTCCAGCGGCTGTGGCTCGCGGACCTCGATCCCGGCAAGGGGCCCGCGTGAGAATCGGCATCGTCTGCCCCTACTCCTGGGACGTCCCCGGCGGCGTCCAGTTCCACATCCGCGACCTCGCCGAGTACTTCGTCCGGCTCGGCCACCACGTCTCCGTCCTGGCACCCGCCGACGACGACACCCCACTGCCGCCGTACGTCGTCTCCGCCGGGCGCGCGGTGCCGGTGCCGTACAACGGCTCGGTGGCCCGGCTCAACTTCGGGTTCCTCTCCGCGGCCCGGGTGCGGCGCTGGCTGCACGACGGGGAGTTCGACGTCGTGCACATCCACGAGCCGACCGCGCCCTCGCTCGGCCTGCTCACCTGCTGGGCCGCGCAGGGGCCCATCGTCGCCACCTTCCACACCTCCAACCCGCGCTCCCGGGCGATGGTCGCCGCGTACTCGATCCTCCAGGCCGCCCTGGAGAAGATCAGCGCGCGGATCGCCGTGAGCGAGTACGCCCGCCGCACCCTTGTCGAACACCTCGGCGGGGACGCCGTGGTGATCCCGAACGGCGTCGACGTCGACTTCTTCGCCCGGGCCGAGCCGAAGCCCGAGTGGCAGGGCGGCACCATCGGGTTCATCGGGCGGATCGACGAGCCCCGCAAGGGCCTGCCGGTGCTCATGAGGGCCCTGCCGAGGATTTTCGCCGAGTGCCCGGGGACCCGGCTGCTGGTCGCCGGGCGCGGGGACGAGGAGGAGGCCGTGGCGACGCTGCCCGAGGAACTGCGCTCGCGCGTCGAGTTCCTCGGCATGATCAGCGACGAGGACAAGGCCCGCCTCCTGCGCAGCATCGACCTCTACGTCGCGCCGAACACCGGCGGCGAGAGCTTCGGGATCGTCCTCGTGGAGGCGCTCTCGGCCGGGGCGCCGGTGCTCGCCTCGGACCTCGCCGCGTTCGCCCAGGTGCTCGACCAGGGCGCCGCCGGCCAACTGTTCGCCAACGAGAACGCGGACGCGCTCGCCGAGGCCGCCGTACGGCTCCTGGGCGACCCCGAACGGCGGGGCGAGCTGCGCCGCCGCGGCAGCGCCCACGTCCGGCGGTTCGACTGGTCCACCGTCGGGGCCGACATCCTGTCCGTGTACGAGACGGTGACGGCCGGGGCGGCGGCGGTGGCCACGGACGAACGCACCGGCCTGCGGGCCCGGTTCGGCCTGGCCCGGGACTGACAGCCGGGGGCCTGGGGGTGGCGGCCCCCGCCCGGTGGCCGGGGCGAGCGCCTCCTCCCAGCCCGTCCGGCGTTTGAGGACGAGGCCGTTCAGGCCGGAGCGGGGACCTGGGGGCGGCAGCCCCCGGACGCCCGCATCAGCGCCCTGCTCCAACGCCCCGCACGACACCCGCCCAACCCCAGCGGAGCGGCCCGGTAGCCTTGCCGCCCGTGACCGCAACCCTGATCTGGATCCTCGTCGCCCTCGTCGTGATCGGCCTCTACCTGAGCTGGAGCGCGGGCCGGCTCGACCGGCTGCACGTCCGGATCGACGCCGCGCGCGCCGCCCTCGACGCACAGTTGCTGCGCCGGGCCTCGGTGGCCCAGGAACTGGCGACCTCCGGCGTCCTCGACCCGGCCGCCTCGATCGTCCTCTACGAGGCCGCGCACGCCGCGCGGCAGGCCGAGGAGGAGCAACGGGAGTTCGCCGAGAGCGAGTTGAGCCAGGCCCTGCGCGCCGTCTTCGCCGAGGCCCCGCAGGTGGAGGGGGTCCGCGAGGCGCCCGGAGGAGAGGCCGCGGCCCACGAACTCACCGAGGCCGTACGCCGGGTGCCGATGGCGCGTCGCTTCCACAACGACGCCGTACGGGCCGCCCGCGCCCTGCGCCGGCACCGCAAGGTGCGCTGGTTCCGGCTGGCCGGCCACGCCCCGTTCCCGATGGCCTTCGAGATGGACGACGAGCCTCCGGCGGCCCTGGTCGACCGGGCCGCGTAGGGCACAGCGGTTCGAAAACGATCCACCGGCTGTTCATTGGCCCTTGCTGTGGCCTGCGCCTCGGGCGTTTCCTCGGAAGTGCAGAAACCCCTTTTCCACCGAGTGAGGTCGCCCCGTGTCCAGCACGCTCCACAGCTCCGCCCAGACTCCCGAGACCGGCACCGCGCGCGTGAAGCGCGGCATGGCCGAGCAGCTCAAGGGCGGGGTGATCATGGACGTGGTCGACGCCGAGCAGGCGAAGATCGCCGAGGACGCCGGTGCCGTGGCCGTCATGGCCCTGGAGCGGGTCCCCGCCGACATCCGCAAGGACGGCGGCGTGGCCCGGATGTCCGACCCGAACATGATCGAGGAGATCATCGGCGCGGTCTCCATCCCCGTGATGGCCAAGTCGCGTATCGGCCACTTCGTGGAGGCCCAGGTCCTTCAGTCGCTCGGCGTCGACTACATCGACGAGTCCGAGGTCCTCACCCCGGCCGACGAGGTCAACCACTCCGACAAGTGGGCCTTCACGACCCCCTTCGTCTGCGGCGCCACCAACCTGGGCGAGGCCCTGCGCCGGATCGCCGAGGGCGCGGCCATGATCCGCTCCAAGGGCGAGGCCGGCACCGGCAACGTCGTCGAGGCCGTCCGCCACCTGCGCCAGATCAAGAACGAGATCGCCCGCCTGCGCGGCTACGACAACAACGAGCTGTACGCCGCCGCCAAGGAACTGCGCGCCCCGTACGAGATCGTCAAGGAGGTCGCCGAACTCGGCAAGCTCCCGGTCGTCCTGTTCTCCGCGGGCGGCGTCGCCACCCCCGCCGACGCGGCCCTGATGCGCCAGCTCGGCGCCGAGGGCGTCTTCGTCGGCTCCGGCATCTTCAAGTCCGGCGACCCGGCGAAGCGCGCCGCCGCCATCGTGAAGGCCACCACGTTCTACGACGACCCGAAGATCATCGCGGACGCCTCCCGCAACCTCGGCGAGGCCATGGTCGGCATCAACTGCGACACCCTCCCCGAGGCCGAGCGCTACGCCAACCGCGGCTGGTAGTCACCCATGAGCACCCCTGTCGTAGGCGTCCTGGCCCTCCAGGGCGACGTACGGGAGCACCTCGTGGCCCTGGCCGCGGCCGACGCCGTGGCCAGGCCGGTCCGGCGCCCCGAGGAACTCGCCGAGGTGGACGGCCTGGTCATCCCCGGCGGCGAGTCCACCACCATCTCCAAGCTGGCCGTCCTCTTCGGAGTGATGGACCCCCTCCGCGCCCGCGTGCGCGCCGGCATGCCCGTCTACGGCACCTGCGCCGGCATGATCATGCTCGCCGACAAGATCCTCGACCCGCGCTCGGGCCAGGAGACCGTCGGCGGCATCGACATGATCGTGCGCCGCAACGCCTTCGGACGGCAGAACGAGTCCTTCGAGGCCGCGGTCGCCGTCCGAGGCGTTCCGGGCACCCCCGTGGAGGGCGTTTTCATCCGCGCCCCCTGGGTGGAGTCCGTCGGTGCCGGGACCGAGGTGCTCGCCGAGCACGAGGGCCACATCGTCGCGGTCCGCCAGGGCAACGCGCTCGCCACCTCGTTCCACCCCGAACTGACCGGCGACCACCGCGTGCACTCCCTTTTCGTCGACATGGTGCGCGCGAACCGGACTGCCGAGTCCTTGTAGGATCTCTGGGGTTCGTCAAGAGTTGGGTTACGCGAAGGAGACAGGCAGATGTCCGGCCACTCTAAATGGGCTACGACGAAGCACAAGAAGGCCGTGATCGACGCCAAGCGCGGCAAGCTCTTCGCGAAGATGATCAAAAACATCGAGGTCGCGGCCCGGACCGGCGGTGCCGACCCGGCCGGCAACCCGACGCTGTTCGACGCCATCCAGAAGGCCAAGAAGAGCTCGGTCCCGAACAAGAACATCGACTCCGCGGTCAAGCGCGGGGCCGGCCTCGAAGCCGGCGGCGCCGACTACGAGACGATCATGTACGAGGGTTACGGCCCGAACGGTGTCGCGGTGCTCATCGAGTGCCTCACCGACAACCGCAACCGCGCCGCCTCCGACGTCCGCGTCGCCATGACCCGCAACGGCGGCAACATGGCCGACCCCGGCTCCGTCTCGTACCTCTTCCACCGCAAGGGCGTCGTCATCGTCCCCAAGGGCGAGCTCGCCGAGGACGACGTCCTGGGCGCGGTGCTCGACGCTGGCGCCGAGGAGGTCAACGACCTCGGTGAGTCCTTCGAGGTCCTCTCCGAGGCCACCGACCTGGTCGCGGTCCGCACCGCCCTCCAGGACGCCGGCATCGACTACGACTCCGCCGACGCCAACTTCGTCCCGACCATGCAGGTCGAGCTGGACGAGGACGGTGCCCGGAAGATCTTCAAGCTGATCGACGCCCTGGAGGACAGCGACGACGTCCAGAACGTCTTCGCCAACTTCGACGTCAGCGACGAAGTCATGGAGAAGGTCGACGCCTGAGCCGCCGACAAGCCGAACGGGCCGACGGGACACACCCTGTCGGCCCGTCGCTCTGTCAGTGGCACCCGATAGCCTGCTCGAATCGGGGGAAGCCCCCGGCCGCGGCCGGGGGAGAGCGAACGAGGGGGCCGAAGTGCGGGTACTGGGCGTCGACCCGGGATTGACCCGGTGCGGTGTCGGAGTCGTCGAAGGCGTCGCGGGCCGGCCGCTCACGATGGTGGGCGTCGGCGTCGTACGGACTCCGCCCGACGCCGAGCTGGGGCTGCGGCTCGTCGCGATCGAGCAGGGCATCGAAGCCTGGCTGGACGAGCACCGCCCCCAACTCGTCGCCGTGGAGCGGGTGTTCAGCCAGCACAACGTCCGGACGGTGATGGGCACCGCCCAGGCCAGCGCCGTCGCCATGCTCTGTGCCGCCCGGCGCGGCATCCCCGTCGCCCTGCACACCCCCAGCGAGGTCAAGGCCGCCGTCACCGGCAGCGGACGCGCCGACAAGGCTCAGGTCGGCGCCATGGTCACCCGCCTGCTCCGGCTCGACGCGCCCCCCAAGCCGGCCGACGCGGCCGACGCCCTCGCCCTCGCCATCTGCCACATCTGGCGCGCCCCCGCGCAGAACCGACTCCAGCAGGCCGTCGCCCGGCACGCGGCCACAGCACCGAAAGGCCGCCCCGCATGATCGCCTTCGTCAGCGGCACGGTCGCCGCCCTCGCTCCCGACACCGCGGTGATCGAGATCGGCGGCGTCGGCATGGCCGTCCAGTGCACGCCGAACACGCTCTCCACGCTCCGGCTCGGCAAGCCCGCCCGGCTCGCCACCTCCCTCGTCGTCCGCGAGGACTCGTTGACCCTGTACGGCTTCGTGGACGACGACGAGCGCCAGATCTTCGAGCTGCTCCAGACCGCGACCGGCGTGGGCCCCCGGCTCGCCCAGGCGATGCTGGCCGTCCACACGCCGGACGCCCTGCGCCGGGCGGTGGCCGCGGGTGACGAGAAGGCGCTGATGGCGGTGCCCGGCATCGGCAAGAAGGGCGCGCAGAAGCTGCTGCTGGAGTTCAAGGACCGGCTCGGCGCCCCGGTCGGCGCCCCCGCGGTCGGCACCCCGGTCACCGACGGCTGGCGCGAGCAGCTGCACGCCGCCCTGGTCGGCCTCGGGTACGCCACCCGCGAGGCCGACGAGGCCGTGGCCGCCGTAGCACCGCAGGCCGAGGCCGCCGCGGGGCCGCCCCAGGTGGGCCGGCTGCTGAAGGCGGCCCTGCAGACCCTGAACCGCGCCCGCTAGGAGAACGTGAGTGAACTGGGACGACACGACCGAAGAGACCGCCCCCGAGCGGCTCGTGGGCTCTGTCGCCGACCGCGAGGACCAGGCCGTCGAGGCCGCCCTGCGCCCCAAGGACCTGGACGAGTTCATCGGCCAGGAGAAGGTCCGCGAACAGCTCGACCTGGTCCTGCGCGCCGCACGCGCGCGTGGTGCCACCGCCGACCACGTGCTGCTCTCCGGCGCCCCGGGCCTCGGCAAGACCACCCTCTCGATGATCATCGCGGCCGAGATGGGCGCCCCCATCCGCATCACCAGCGGCCCCGCCATCCAGCACGCCGGTGACCTCGCCGCGATCCTCTCCTCCCTCCAGGAGGGCGAGGTCCTCTTCCTCGACGAGATCCACCGCATGTCGAGGCCCGCCGAGGAGATGCTCTACATGGCGATGGAGGACTTCCGCGTCGACGTCATCGTCGGCAAGGGCCCCGGCGCCACCGCGATCCCGCTGGAACTGCCGCCGTTCACCCTGGTCGGCGCCACCACCCGGGCGGGCCTGCTGCCGCCCCCGTTGCGCGACCGCTTCGGCTTCACGGCCCACATGGAGTTCTACGAGCCAGCCGAGCTGGAGCGCGTCATCCACCGCTCGGCGAACCTGCTCGACGTCGAGATCGCCGCCGACGCCGCCGCCGAGGTCGCCGGCCGCTCCCGCGGCACCCCCCGTATCGCCAACCGGCTGCTGCGCCGCGTACGGGACTACGCGCAGGTCAAGGCCGACGGCTTCATCACCCGGGAGATCGCCGGAGCCGCCCTCAAGGTGTACGAGGTCGACGCCCGCGGCCTCGACCGGCTCGACCGCGGAGTCCTCGAAGCCCTGCTCAAGCTGTTCGGCGGCGGCCCGGTGGGCCTGTCCACGCTCGCCGTCGCGGTGGGGGAGGAGCGCGAGACCGTCGAGGAGGTCGCCGAGCCCTTCCTCGTACGGGAGGGACTGCTGGCCCGCACCCCGCGCGGGCGGGTCGCGACGCCCGCCGCGTGGGCGCACCTCGGCCTGACCCCGCCCGGCTCGTCAAACGGGGGAACCGGACAACAGGACCTGTTCGGGGCGTGACGGCAGGGACAGTGGCCGGGTGCGGAACCCCGGTGCCATGCTGAGCGTTGTTCCATCGGTGCGGACTCGCCTAGACTCCGCCGATGCCGCCTTTGTGGGCGGCGCCGACCCACCCCCATCCACCAGGCCGCTCCCCGCCCGGTCGTGCGAAGGAAACTCCGTCCCGTGAATATCCTGACCCTCCTCCCGTTCATCGTGCTCATCGGGGCCATGTTCCTGATGACCCGCTCCGCCAAGCGCAAGCAAGCGGCGGCCGCGACGATGCGCAACGACATGCAGCCCGGCACCGGCGTCCGCACGATCGGGGGCATGTTCGCGACGGTCAAGGAGGTCAACGACGAGACGGTTCTCCTCGACGCCGGTCCCGGCGTCGAGCTGCTCTTCGCGAAGAACTCGATCGGCGCCGTCCTCACCGACGACGAGTACAACCGCATCGTCCACGGCATCGAGCACGACCTGAAGGCCGACGCCGGCCTGGTCCCGGACGACGCCTCCTCCCTCACCGAGACCGACGAGCCCGCCGCCGACGCTTCCGTCGCCTCCGACGACAAGCCCATCGACCTCGGTAAGAAGGACGCGGCCGACGGACCGGCCGACGCCACCGGCGAGCCGGTCGACGAGGTCACCGAGCCGAAGACGGCCGCCGAGCCGACGACGGACGCGGAGCTGAAGAAGACGGACGCAGAGCCGAAGAAGACCGACGGCGACACCGACGCGAAGTAGTCACGTCCCGGGGGCGCGGGGCGCGACCCGCTCGCGCCCCGCGCTCCAGGGCACGTGCGTCGCCCGCACGGGATCCCGACACCATGTCATGGCCGCCACCGCGTTCACCCGGCGCGAAGCGGCCCGAGAGGGAGTACGAGAAGGTGGCAGCACCTAAGAGGGGCCGTAGCGCGAGCGCCCAGAGCAAGCCGGGGCGCTCGCTGGCCCTCATCCTGATCGCCATCGTGGCGCTCACCGGGGGCATGTTCGCCTCCGGGCACACCACTCCGCGTCTCGGTATCGACCTGGCCGGCGGTACGAGCATCACGCTCAGGGCGGTCGCGGAACCCGGCCAGGAGTCCTCGATCAACAAGACCAACATGGACACCGCGGTCGACATCATGAACCGCCGTGTCAATGGTCTTGGTGTCTCGGAGGCCGAGGTCCAGACGCAGGGCTCCAAGAACATCATCGTCAACATCCCCAAGGGCACGAACTCCGAGGAAGCCCGCCAGCAGGTCGGCACCACGGCCAAGCTCTACTTCCGCCCGGTCCTGGCCACCGAGGCCTCCGCCGGAGCGGCCAAGTCGACCCCGTCGCCCAGCGCCTCCTCCAGCGCCTCGGGCAAGTCCTCGGCCAACCCCAAGGCGAGCGCGTCCACGTCGAGCTCCGCGAGCCCGACGTCCTCCGCCACCGCCCAGGGCCGCGCCGTCACCGACGCCCTGAAGGCCGACGCCAGCGCCTCCCCGTCGTCCAGCGCCTCGGCCTCCTCGTCGGCCTCCCCGTCGGCGAGCGCCTCCAGCGCCGCCAGCGCCGAGGCGACCAGGCTCGAAGCCGCGTACACCGCCCTGGACTGCTCCAAGAAGGCGACCCAGAACACCGCGGGCAAGACCGCCAAGCCCACCGACTCCACCGTGGCCTGCGGCAAGTCCTCCGGCACCTGGTACAAGTACCTCCTCGGCCCCGCCGCCGTGGACGGCACCGACGTCAAGAAGGCCCAGGCGGTCTACGACACTCAGGGTGCCTCCGGCTGGCAGGTCACCATGGACTTCACGGGGAGCGGCTCCAAGAAGTTCTCCTCGATCACCGGCCAGCTCGCCAAGAACCAGTCCCCGCAGAACGAGTTCGGCATCGTCCTCGACGGCCAGGTCGTCTCCAGCCCGTACGTCAGCCAGTCCATCACCGGCGGCAACGCGGAGATCTCCGGCCGCTTCAGCCAGGGAGAGGCCCAGAGCCTCGCCAACATGCTGTCCTACGGCGCCCTGCCGCTGTCCTTCAAGGAGGACAGCGTCACCACCGTGACCGCCGCGCTCGGCGGCGAGCAGCTGCACGCCGGTCTGATCGCCGGCGCGATCGGCCTCGCGCTCGTCGTCATCTACCTGCTGGTCTTCTACCGCGGCCTGTCCGTCATCGCGATCCCGTCGCTGCTGGTCTCCGCGATCCTCACCTACGTGATCATGGCGTTGCTCGGCCCGACCATCGGCTTCGCGCTGAACCTGCCGGCCGTCTGCGGCGCGATCGTCGCGATCGGCATCACGGCGGACTCGTTCATCGTCTTCTTCGAGCGCATCCGGGACGAGATCCGCGAGGGCCGCTCCCTGCGCCCCGCCGTCGAGCGCGCCTGGCCGCGTGCCCGGCGCACGATCCTGGTCTCCGACTTCGTCTCCTTCCTCGCCGCCGCGGTGCTCTTCATCGTCACGGTCGGCAAGGTCCAGGGCTTCGCGTTCACGCTCGGTCTGACCACCGTGCTCGACGTCGTCGTCGTCTTCCTCTTCACCAAGCCGCTGATGACGCTGCTGGCGCGCAGGAAGTTCTTCGCGGAGGGCCACAAGCTGTCCGGCCTCGACCCGAAGGCCCTGGGCGTCAAGCCGCCGCTGCGCCGCACCCGCCGCTCCTCCGCCCCCGTCGACCCGAAGGAGGCGTGAGATGTCGAAGCTCGGCAACCTCGGCGCCCGACTGCACCGTGGCGAGGTCGGGTACGACTTCGTCGGCAATCGCAAGATCTGGTACGGCATCTCGATCCTGATCACCATCACGGCCATCCTCGGCCTGGCGGTGCGCGGCCTGAACATGGGCATCGAGTTCCAGGGCGGCGCCGTCTTCACCACCCCGAAGCACATGACCGTCTCGGTGAACCAGGCCGAGAAGTTCGCCGAGGACGCGTCCGGCCATGACGCCATCGTGCAGAAGCTCGGTGACGGCAGCCTGCGCGTCCAGATCGCGGGCATCGACACCGACAAGTCCGACGGCATCAAGGCGCAGCTCTCCAAGGACCTGAAGATCAACTCCGAGGACATCGCCGCGGACCTGGTCGGCCCGAGCTGGGGTGACCAGGTCGCCAACAAGGCCTGGGAAGGCCTGGCGATCTTCATGGTGCTGGTCGTGATCTATCTGGCGATCGCCTTCGAGTGGCGCATGGCCATCGCC
The DNA here is from genome assembly GCF_040606415.1 of Streptomyces sp. NPDC005423. Taxonomy (NCBI): domain Bacteria; kingdom Bacillati; phylum Actinomycetota; class Actinomycetes; order Kitasatosporales; family Streptomycetaceae; genus Streptomyces; species Streptomyces sp. NPDC005423. The sequence goes on from NZ_JBEXET010000006.1 coordinate 87,912, forward strand.
GCCCTCGTCGCCCTGATCCACGACATCACCATCACCACCGGCATCTACGCCCTCGTCGGCTTCGAGGTCACCCCGGGCACGGTGATCGGTCTGCTCACGATCCTCGGTTACTCGCTCTACGACACGGTCGTCGTCTTCGACAGCCTCAAGGAGCAGACCAGGGACATCACCAAGCAGACCCGCTGGACCTACAGCGACGTCGCCAACCGCTCGATCAACGGCACCCTGGTCCGCTCCATCAACACCACGGTGGTCGCGCTGCTGCCGGTCGCGGCCCTGCTCTTCATCGGCGGCGGCGTCCTCGGCGCGGGCATGCTCAACGACATCTCGCTCTCGCTGTTCGTCGGTCTCGCGGCCGGTGCGTACTCGTCGATCTTCATCGCCACGCCGCTCGTCGCCGACCTCAAGGAGCGCGAGCCGCAGATCAAGGCGCTCAGGAAGCGCGTCCTCGCCAAGCGGGCGCAGGCCGCCGCGCAGGGCGAGCCGTCGCCTGCCGACGCCACCGAGCGGGCGGACGACGCCTACGACGACGAGTCGGACGAGCCGGACGACTCGGCCGCCGCGGTCGTCGGCCCGCGCAACCAGCCCGCCTCCCGCAACCGGGGTCGCGGCCGTCCCTCCGGGAAGCGCCGATGACCGACGTACGCGAGCTGCTGCTCAGCCGTATCCGTGACGTGGCCGACTACCCGGAGCCGGGCGTGATGTTCAAGGACATCACCCCGCTCCTGGCGGACCCGGCGGCCTTCACCGCGCTCACCGACGCGCTGGCCGGGATCGTCGCGAGCACCGGCGCCACCAAGGTCGTCGGCCTGGAGGCCCGCGGCTTCATCCTCGGCGCCCCGGTGGCCGTCCGCGCGGGCGTCGGCTTCATCCCCGTACGCAAGGCGGGCAAGCTCCCCGGAGCCACCCTCAGCCAGGCGTACGACCTGGAGTACGGTTCGGCCGAGATCGAGGTGCACGCCGAGGACCTGAGCGCGGGCGACCGCGTCCTCGTCGTCGACGACGTCCTGGCCACCGGCGGCACCGCGGAGGCCTCCGTCCAGCTGATCCGCAGGGCCGGTGCCGAGGTCGCGGGCATCGCCGTCCTGATGGAGCTCGGCTTCCTCGGCGGGCGGGCCCGGCTGGAACCGTCCCTCGACGGGGCGCCCCTGGAGGCCCTGCTCAAGGTCTGAGCCACACGTACGCCACTCCCGCGCAAGGTCCTGGAAAGCCGCGGGAAAGGCCTCAGGCACCCGCGGGACACCGCGGAGGCGGGCCCGGAGGAATCCGGCGCCCGCCTCTCGCGTTCCACGAGTGTGCGGCCTTCACAGCGGCCTGAAGGCGAGCCCGGAGCCCGGGCTCGCTACCATGGGGTCCCCGGAGCCTGACCGGGGGACCCGGATCGCGTACGAGGAGTCCTCTTGGCAGACGAGGCGCAGCCCCTGACCGCCGCCAAGCCCGAGCCCACCCCGGCCCCGGGCCCCTCGGCCGAGCCCGCGCGGCCCGCGCCGGACACGCGGAGCGAAACCGGCGGGACGGACGAGCGCGCCCGGTCGGTGCCCGACGACAAGGCGGCCGAGCCCGCGCGCCCCGACCCGGCTCCGGCCGAGCGCCCCGCGGTCACCCCGGCGGCCCGTCCCGGCTCCGGCCAGCCCGCGCGCTCCGGCGGCTCCTCCAACCGCGTCCGCGCCCGTCTCGCCCGGCTCGGCGGCCAGCGCTCCAACCCCTACAACCCGGTCCTGGAACCGCTGCTGCGGATAGTGCGCAGCAACGACCCGAAGATCGAGGCCGCCACCCTCCGCCAGGTCGAGAGCGCCTACCAGGTCGCCGAGCGCTGGCACCGCGGCCAGAAGCGCAAGAGCGGCGACCCGTACATCACGCATCCGCTCGCCGTCACCACCATCCTCGCCGAGCTGGGCATGGACCCGGCGACGCTGATGGCGGGCCTGCTGCACGACACGGTCGAGGACACCGAGTACGGCCTCGACCAGCTCCGCCGGGACTTCGGCGACCAGGTCGCCCTCCTCGTCGACGGCGTCACCAAGCTCGACAAGGTCAAGTTCGGCGAGGCCGCCCAGGCCGAGACCGTGCGCAAGATGGTCGTCGCCATGGCCAAGGACCCGCGCGTCCTGGTCATCAAGCTCGCCGACCGCCTGCACAACATGCGCACCATGCGCTATCTCAAGCGCGAGAAGCAGGAGAAGAAGGCGCGCGAGACGCTGGAGATCTACGCGCCGCTCGCCCACCGCCTGGGCATGAACACCATCAAGTGGGAACTGGAGGACCTCGCCTTCGCGATCCTCTACCCCAAGATGTACGACGAGATCGTCCGGCTGGTGGCCGAGCGGGCGCCGAAGCGCGACGAGTACCTGGCCATAGTGACCGACGAGGTCCAGGCCGACCTGCGGGCCGCCCGCATCAAGGCGACCGTCACCGGCCGGCCGAAGCACTACTACAGCGTCTACCAGAAGATGATCGTCCGCGGCCGGGACTTCGCCGAGATCTACGACCTGGTGGGCATCCGCGTCCTGGTGGACACCGTCCGCGACTGCTACGCGGCCCTCGGCACGGTGCACGCGCGCTGGAACCCGGTCCCCGGCCGGTTCAAGGACTACATCGCGATGCCCAAGTTCAACATGTACCAGTCGCTGCACACGACGGTGATCGGCCCCAACGGCAAACCGGTCGAACTCCAGATCCGCACCTTCGACATGCACCGCCGCGCCGAGTACGGCATCGCCGCGCACTGGAAGTACAAGCAGGAGACGGTCGCCGGCTCCTCCAAGATCCGTACCGACGTGCCCCGGGCGGCCAAGGGCAGCGCGGGCCAGGACACCGTCAACGACATGGCGTGGCTGCGCCAGTTGCTCGACTGGCAGAAGGAGACCGAGGACCCGAGCGAGTTCCTGGAGTCGCTGCGCTTCGACCTCTCCCGCAACGAGGTCTTCGTCTTCACCCCCAAGGGCGACGTGATAGCGCTGCCGGCCGGGGCGACGCCGGTGGACTTCGCGTACGCGGTGCACACCGAGGTCGGCCACCGGACCATAGGAGCACGGGTCAACGGCCGCCTCGTACCGCTCGAATCCACCCTGGACAACGGCGACTTGGTGGAGATCTTCACCTCTAAGGCGGCCGGCGCGGGCCCCTCCCGCGACTGGCTCGGCTTCGTGAAGTCCCCGCGCGCCCGCAACAAGATCCGGGCGTGGTTCTCCAAGGAGCGCCGGGACGAGGCGATCGAGCAGGGCAAGGACGCCATCGCCCGCGCGATGCGCAAGCAGAACCTGCCGATCCAGCGCATCCTCACCGGCGACTCGCTGGTCACGCTCGCGCACGAGATGCGCTACCCGGACATCTCCTCGCTCTACGCGGCGATCGGCGAGGGCCATGTCGCCGCGCAGAACGTCGTACAGAAGCTGGTGCAGGCGCTCGGCGGCGAGGAGGCGGCCACCGAGGAGATCGACGACAGCGTGCCGTCGGCGCACGGCCGTGGTCGCAAGCGCCGTTCCAACGCCGACCCGGGTGTGGTCGTCAAGGGCGTCGACGACGTCTGGGTCAAGCTGGCCCGCTGCTGTACACCCGTCCCCGGGGACCCCATCATCGGGTTCGTCACGCGGGGCAGCGGCGTCTCGGTGCACCGCAGCGACTGCGTCAACGTGGACTCGCTCTCCCGTGAACCCGAGCGCATCCTCGAAGTGGAGTGGGCGCCCACCCAGTCGTCGGTCTTCCTGGTCGCCATACAGGTCGAGGCGCTGGACCGCTCCCGGCTCCTCTCGGACGTCACGCGCGTCCTGTCCGACCAGCACGTCAACATCCTCTCGGCGGCCGTACAGACCTCCCGCGACCGTGTCGCCACCTCCCGCTTCACCTTCGAGATGGGCGACCCCAAGCACCTGGGTCACGTCCTGAAGGCGGTCAGGGGAGTGGAGGGCGTCTACGACGTCTACCGGGTGACGTCGGCGCGCAACAAGTCCTAGCGGATACGCGGAAGACGCGGAAGGGGCTCCCGTACACCAGGTACGGGAGCCCCTTCGCCGTGCGTGCGGGTGTCAGCCGCCGAACTCCTGAAGACCCTTCAGCGCCTGGTCCAGCAGGGCCTTGCGCCCCTCCAGCTCGCGCTCCAGCTTCTCCGCGCGGGAGTTGTTGCCCTGTGCCCGGGCCTGTTCGATCTGGCCCGTCAGCTTGTCCACGGCGGCCTGGAGCTGACCGGTCAGACCCTCGGCACGCGCGCGTGCCTCCGGGTTCGTCCGGCGCCACTCGACCTCCTCGGACTCCTGGAGCGCCCGCTCGACCGTGTGCAGCCGGCCCTCGACCTTCGGCCGGGCGTCGCGCGGCACGTGACCGATGGCCTCCCACCGCTCGTTGATCGAGCGGAAGGCGGCGCGGGCCGCCTTCAGGTCCGTGACCGGCAGCAGCTTCTCGGCCTCCTCGGCCAGCTCCTCCTTGAGCTTGAGGTTCTCCGTCTGCTCCGCGTCCCGCTCGGCGAAGACCGAGCCGCGGGCGGCAAAGAAGACGTCCTGGGCGCCGCGGAAGCGGTTCCACAGATCGTCCTCGTGCTCGCGCTGGGCGCGGCCCGCCGCCTTCCACTCGGTCATCAGATCGCGGTACCGCGCGGCCGTCGGACCCCAGTCCGCCGAGCCCGACAGCGCCTCGGCCTCGGCGACCAGCCGCTCCTTGGTCCTGCGGGCCTCCTCGCGCTGTGCGTCGAGCGAGGCGAAGTGCGCCTTGCGGCGCTTGGAGAACGCCGACCGGGCGTGCGAGAAGCGGTGCCACAGCTCGTCGTCCGACTTGCGGTCCAGCCGCGGCAGCCCCTTCCAGGTGTCCACCAGGGCGCGCAGCCGCTCACCGGCGGCCCGCCACTGGTCGGACTGGGCCAGCTCCTCCGCCTCGACGACCAGCGCTTCCTTGGCGTTGCGTGCCTCGTCGGACTGCTTGGCGCGCTGCTGCTTGCGCTCCTCACGGCGCGCCTCGACGGTCTCCACGAGCTTGTCCAGCCGGACCCGCAACGCGGCCAGATCGCCCACCGCGTGGTGGGCGTCGACCTGCTCCCGCAGATGACCGACGGCGGCCTGCGCGTCCTTCGACGACAGGTCGGTGGTCTTCACCCGCTTCTCGAGGAGGCCGATCTCGACAACCAGGCCTTCGTACTTGCGCTCGAAATAGGCCAGCGCCTCGTCAGGGGAGCCCGCCTGCCAGGAACCGACGACCTGCTCGCCCTCGGCCGTACGCACGTACACGGTCCCCGTCTCGTCGACGCGGCCCCACGGGTCGCTGCTCACAGCGCCTCCTCCACATGATGCCCGCGCGGGGCTTCGTCCCGGGGCATCGTCCACAGTTTCGTCACGGCCAACATAGGCGACCGGCGGGTTGCCTGTCCGCATCCCGCGCGACCGAAAAATTCGCACCCCGGAGCAGTGCCGAACCCCGGGCCGCAGCTCAGGACTTGGTGACCGTGGCCTTGTTGATCACGACGGTCGCGTTCGGCGCGGTGTTGCCCGTCGTGGGGTCCGCGGCCTGGGCGCCGGCGGCGGCGATCTTCTTCAGTACCTTCATGCCGGAGGCGGAGACGGTACCGAACGGCGTGTAGCTCGCCGGGAGCTGGCTGTCCTGGTACACGAGGAAGTACTGGCTGCCGCCGGTGTGCTTCTGCCCGGTGTTCGCCATCGCGACCGTGCCCGCCGGGTAGATGCCGCCCTTGAGGCTCTTGTCCTTCAGATTCTCGTCCGGAATCGTGTACCCGGGACCACCGCTGCCGGTCCCCGTCGGGTCGCCGCACTGGAGCACGTAGATGCCGCTGTCGGTGAGGCGGTGGCACTTCGTGTGGTCGAAGTAGCCCTTGCCGGCCAGGAAGGCGAACGAGTTCACGGTGTGCGGCGCGACCGACGCCTTCAGGGCGATGGCGATGTCACCGCAGGTCGTCGCGAGCTTCATCGTGTACTTCGCCGACTTGTCGACCGTGACGGCCGGCTCCTTCTTCCAGGTCATCGTCTTGACCTTGCCGGACGCCGGCTTCGCGCACGGGTCGGGCGCCTTGCTGGTCGCGGAGGCGCTGGGCGTGACGTCGGCACTCGCGGCGGTCTTCTTGCCGTCGTCCTTGAGGGCCCCGGTCGTGTACAGCGCCACGCTGCCGATGACGACCACGCCGAGCACCGACGCGATCACCGAGTTGCGCATGCGCGCCTTGCGCCGAGCGGCCGTCCGCCGCTGCTGCTGCCGCAAGAACTTCTCCCGGGCGAGCTGCCGCTTCCGCTGTTCCTGGGTGACCACCGCGTTCTCTCCTCATGCGTCTCGTACGCCGACTGGGACGCGTGCGTCGTGTGAGTCGACCGCCTGCGTGTGCCCCGTACCGTATATGGGTTCGCTGAGGATTCGGCAGCGCCGGTAGGCTCTGACCACTGACGCACCGTCGTCAAGCCATCCCGTATCGACACAACGAAGGACGATCGTGCTCATTGCCGGGTTCCCCGCCGGGGCCTGGGGGACGAACTGTTATCTCGTCGCCCCCGCCGCCGGTGAGGAGTGCGTGGTCATCGACCCGGGCCATCAGGCCGCCCAGGGAGTCGAGGAAACGCTCAGGAAGCATCGGCTCAAGCCCGTCGCGGTCGTTCTCACCCACGGCCACATCGACCATGTGGCCTCGGTCGTCCCGGTGTGCGGCGCGCACGACGTGCCGGCCTGGATCCACCCCGAGGACCGCTTCATGATGAGCGATCCGGAGAAGGCGCTCGGCCGTTCCCTCGGGATGCCGCTGATGGGCGAGCTGACCGTGGGGGAGCCGGACGACGTCAGGGAGCTGACCGACGGTGCGCGCCTGGAGCTGGCGGGACTGGAGTTCTCGGTCGCGCACGCGCCCGGCCATACCAAAGGGTCGGTGACCTTCCGGCTGCCCGAGGGCGCGGAGATCCCCTCCGTGTTCTTCTCCGGGGACCTGCTCTTCGCCGGCTCCATCGGACGCACCGACCTGCCCGGCGGCTCCCACGCCGAGATCCTCGACTCGCTGGCCCGCGTGTGCCTGCCGCTCGACGACTCGACCGTGGTGCTGTCCGGCCACGGCGCCCAGACGACCATCGGCCAGGAGCGCGCCGCCAACCCGTATCTCCGGCAGGTGGCCGAGGGCCGCCCGGAGCACGGCGGCCCCGGCGCTCCCCGACGAGGAATGTGACGAGAGACCTCCCGTGAGCACCTTCAAGGCCCCCAAGGGCACGTACGACCTGATCCCGCCGAAGTCCGCCGAGTACCTCGCCGTACGCGAGGCGATCGCGGCCCCGCTGCGCGACTCCGGCTACGGCTACATCGAGACGCCCGGCTTCGAGAGCGTCGAACTCTTCGCGCGCGGTGTCGGCGAGTCCACCGACATCGTCACCAAGGAGATGTACGCCTTCGAGACCAAGGGCGGCGACCGGCTCGCGCTGCGCCCCGAGGGCACCGCCTCCGTGCTGCGCGCCGCCCTGGAGGCGAACCTGCACAAGGCGGGCAACCTCCCCGTCAAGCTCTGGTACTCGGGCTCCTACTACCGCTACGAGCGTCCCCAGAAGGGCCGTTACCGGCACTTCTCCCAGGTCGGCGCCGAGGCGATCGGTGCCGAGGACCCGGCGCTGGACGCGGAGTTGATCATCCTGGCGGACCAGGCGTACCGCTCCCTGGGACTGCGCGACTTCCGCATCCTCCTCAACAGCCTCGGCGACAAGGAGTGCCGTCCGGTCTACCGGGCCGCGCTCCAGGAGTTCCTGCACGGCCTCGACCTCGACGAGGAGACGCTGCGGCGCGCCGACATCAACCCGCTGCGCGTCCTGGACGACAAACGCCCGGACGTGCAGAAGCAGTTGACGGACGCCCCGCTGCTGCGCGACTACCTCTGCGACGCCTGCAAGGCCTACCACGAGGAGGTGCGCGAGCTGATCACCGCGGCGGGCGTCGCCTTCGAGGACGACGCGAAGCTGGTGCGCGGCCTGGACTACTACACACGGACGACCTTCGAGTTCGTCCACGACGGCCTGGGCTCCCAGTCCGCGGTGGGCGGCGGCGGCCGCTACGACGGACTCTCCGAGATGATCGGCGGCCCCGCACTGCCCTCCGTGGGCTGGGCGTTGGGCGTCGACCGCACGGTCCTGGCCCTGGAGGCGGAGGGCGTCGCACTCCAACTCCCCGCCACCACCAGTGTGTTCGCGGTCCCGCTCGGGGAGGAGGCGCGTCGCGTCCTCTTCGCCAAGGTGACCGAGCTGCGCAGGCTCGGCGTCGCGGCCGACTTCTCCTACGGCGCCAAGGGGCTCAAGGGCGCCATGAAGAACGCCAACCGCAGCGGCGCCCGCTACACACTCGTGGCCGGCGAACGCGACCTCACCGAGGGCGTCGTACAGCTCAAGGACATGGAGTCCGGCGAGCAGACGGCGGTCGGCCTGGACGAGATCGTGACGGAACTGGCCGCACGGCTCGGCTAGTCGACGGAGTCGGGACGCCGGATGCCGTCGAGGCGTCCGGCGCCCCTGCCGTCGGAGGCGGGCGTTCCCGGGCCGTCAACCTGGCGGACACCGGTTCGTCCTGGCGGACGATTCCGACAGGTGAACGCCACGCGCGCGTGGCCGTCGCCGGGTCCCGTCCGGGGACCGACGCCTCGTCGGCGTCCCGGCCGCGGCGGGCCGCCGCGAGGCCGGAGCAGGGCGAACGCCCCGTCCCGCGGACCGACGGGTCCCTACCGTCTGCGGTGGTCCCGTCCCCCCGCCTCCACCACGAGATCGTTCGCGTGTGCGGTGCCGCCCCGGGCTCCGGCCGAAACCGCGCGTCCGGGCCCGTCCGCGCGGCCTTCCTTATCCGCATCGAACGGTGAACGCACGCGCGCGTGCGGCACAATGTCCGTGCCCGAAGCAGGTCAGCCTCTCAAGTGACGGATCGCCGTGATGAGCAAGACGACAGTGAAGGACGTCTCCATCGAGCCCGAGCCGGAAAGCGCGCGCCCGGAGCCGCGGACGGTCGGCGGCAGCCGGGCCTTCGCCCTGCTGCTGGTGATCACCGGCGCGGCCGGCCTGCTCGCCGCGTGGGTCATCACGATCGACAAGTTCAAGCTGCTGGAAGCCAAGGTCGAGGGCAAGACCTTCACCCCGAACTGCAGCATCAACCCGATCGTGTCCTGCGGCAGCGTCATGCAGAGCAAGCAGGCCGCGGTCTTCGGCTTCCCCAACCCGATGCTCGGCCTGGTCTGCTACGGCATCGTCATCTGCGTCGGCGTGACCCTGCTGACCCGGGTCACCTTCCCGCGCTGGTACTGGCTGACCTTCAACGCGGGCACCCTCTTCGGGGTGGTCTTCGTCACCTGGCTCCAGTACCAGTCCCTGTACAAGATCAACGCGCTCTGCCTCTGGTGCTCGCTCGCCTGGGTCGCCACGATCACCATGTTCTGGTACGTGACGTCGTTCAACGTCCGCAACGGCTTCCTGCCGGCCGCGCGTCCGCTGAAGAACTTCCTCGCCGAGTTCACCTGGGTCATCCCGGTCACCCACGTCGGCATCATCGCCATGCTGATCCTGACCCGCTGGGGCAGCCAGCTCTGGGCCTGACGGCGGCCCGGCGGGATTGTCAGTGCGGTGACATAGGGTTTCGTACGTGGAGCCCGATCTGTTCACCGCCGCCGCAGAAGAACGCCAGGAGAAGGACCCGTCCAGCAGCCCCCTGGCGGTGCGGATGCGCCCGCGCACCCTCGACGAGGTCGTGGGCCAGCAGCATCTGCTGAAGCCGGGCTCGCCCCTGCGCAGACTGGTCGGCGAGGGGGCGGGCGGCCCGGCCGGACCGTCCTCGGTGATCCTTTGGGGGCCGCCCGGCACCGGCAAGACGACCCTCGCGTACGTGGTGTCGAAGGCCACCGACAAGCGCTTCGTCGAGCTGTCCGCGATCACCGCCGGCGTCAAGGAGGTCCGCGCGGTCATCGACGGCGCCCGGCGCGCCACCGGCGGCTACGGCAAGGAGACCGTCCTCTTCCTCGACGAGATCCACCGCTTCAGCAAGGCCCAGCAGGACTCGCTCCTGCCGGCCGTCGAGAACCGCTGGGTCACCCTGATCGCGGCGACCACGGAGAACCCGTACTTCTCGGTGATCTCCCCGCTGCTCTCCCGCTCCCTCCTGCTCACCCTCGAATCGCTCACCGACGACGACCTGCGCGGCCTGCTCCGCCGCGCCCTGGCCGACGAGCGCGGCCTGAAGGGCGCGGTCGCCCTCCCCGAGGACAGCGAGAACCACCTGCTGCGGATCGCCGGCGGCGACGCCCGGCGCGCGCTGACCGCCCTGGAGGCCGCCGCCGGAGCCGCCCTCGACAAGGGCGAGGCGCAGCTCACCCTCCAGACCCTGGAGGAGACGGTCGACCGCGCCGCCGTGCAGTACGACCGCGACGGCGACCAGCACTACGACGTGGCCAGCGCCCTCATCAAGTCCATCCGGGGCTCCGACGTCGACGCCGCCCTGCACTACCTGGCCCGGATGATCGACGCCGGCGAGGACCCCCGGTTCATCGCCCGCCGGCTGATGATCTCCGCCAGCGAGGACATCGGCCTCGCCGACCCCAACGCCCTGCCGATCGCGGTCGCCGCCGCCCAGGCCGTCGCCATGATCGGCTTCCCCGAGGCCGCCCTCACCCTCAGCCACGTCACCATCGCCCTCGCCCTGGCCCCCAAGTCCAACGCGGCGACCACGGCGATAGGCGCCGCCCTGGCGGACGTACGCAAGGGGCACGCAGGGCCGGTCCCCGCGCACCTGCGCGACGGCCACTACAAGGGCGCGGCCAAGCTCGGCCACGCCCAGGGCTACGTCTACCCGCACGATCTGCCGGAGGGCATCGCCGCCCAGCAGTACGCCCCGGAGGAGCTCAAGGACCGCGAGTACTACGAGCCCACCCGGCACGGCGCGGAGGCGCGGTACGCGGACGCCGTGGAGTGGACCCGCGCACACCTCGGTCGTCAGCGGTCCTGACCACCCTGTAGAATCCTGCGAAGTGCTGCGTCCCGTGCCGACTCCGGTCGGCGCCTCAGACGGGACAACCAGCCGGATCTTTTGATCCAGGAGCGTCGCGCACCGTCGTAGGTGTCGCGGGCAGCCCACCACCACCCGGGGTTCCGGGACCGGTCGGTGGGCCGTTCGTGTGCTGCACGTATGTGCCCAGACCAGGGGAACGGCTACCCGGCATGTCCTCGCGGACCTGACGGGATTCCCCGGCTGCGGATGCGACCTCCCGTAACCCTGAGGCAGCCGAAAAGGAAAAGGAAAAGAAGTGGCGAACCAGCCCCGCCCCAAGGTCAAGAAGTCGCGTGCCCTCGGCATCGCGCTGACCCCGAAGGCCGTCAAGTACTTCGAGGCCCGCCCCTACCCGCCGGGCGAGCACGGCCGTGGCCGCAAGCAGAACTCGGACTACAAGGTCCGTCTGCTGGAGAAGCAGCGTCTGCGCGCGCAGTACGACGTGTCCGAGCGCCAGCTCGTCCGCGCCTACGAGCGTGCCTCCAAGGTCCAGGGCAAGACCGGTGAGGCCCTGATCATCGAGCTGGAGCGCCGTCTCGACGCGCTGGTCCTGCGTTCGGGCATCGCCCGCACGATCTACCAGGCCCGCCAGATGGTCGTCCACGGCCACATCGAGGTCAACGGCGGCAAGGTCGACAAGCCGTCGTTCCGTGTCCGTCCCGACGACGTCGTGATGGTCCGCGAGCGCAGCCGTGTCAAGCCGCTGTTCGAGATCGCCCGCGAGGGTGGCTTCGCCGCCGACGGCGAGACCCCGCGCTACCTCCAGGTGAACCTCAAGGCCCTGGCGTTCCGCCTGGACCGCGAGCCGAACCGCAAGGAGATCCCGGTGATCTGCGACGAGCAGCTCGTCGTCGAGTACTACGCCCGCTGATCACCTCACGGCCGTAGCACCACCAGCGCGTCAGCCCGCCGTCTCCCCGCCCTTCCGGGCGGGCGAGGCGGCGGGCTTCTGCGTACCCACGCCCGCCGCCGCATCCGCCCGTCGCCAGGGGGAGTTCACCCCACCCGAGACGCGCGAGAAGGGCCAGGGCGACAGGGCGTGTGGCGACGAACGCCCGCATTGGAGCGGCGAGTTCGACCGAGCGGACCTCAACGGGCGCAGGCTGAAAGGCAGTTGACCACGTGCGACCGGGCCGGGGCGCCGACAACCCGGGATGGGGCACGGAGCGTACGGCGCCCGATCCGGTCCGTACGAGCGCTGCGCCCGGCGGGGCCACGGGCAGGCGGTAATCCGGTTCGGAGCGGGACTGCCGGCGCGATAGGCTCGGACCACTGACTTTCATGGTCCGATGTCGACCGCATGTCTAGGGAGCGGGTGCACACAGTGTCCGGTGGTGAGGTGGCCGGGATCCTGGTGGCCGTCTTCTGGGCGATCCTGGTCTCCTTCCTCGCCGTCGCACTGGTGAGGCTGGCCCAGACGCTCAAGGCGACCACCAAGCTCGTGGCGGACGTGACCGAACAGGCCGTCCCGCTGCTGGCGGAGGCATCCTCCGCGGTGCGCTCGGCGCAGACCCAGATCGACCGGGTCGACGCGATCGCCTCGGACGTCCAGGAGGTCACCTCCAACGCCTCCGCGCTGTCGACCACCGTCGCCTCCACCTTCGGCGGCCCCCTGGTGAAGGTCGCGGCCTTCGGCTACGGCGTGCGCCGCGCCCTCGGCGTCCGCCGCGAGGAGATGCCCGTCAAGGCGCCCCGGCGCACCGTGATCGTGGGCCGTACCGTCCCGGCCGCGCGCCGGGGCAGGCGCACCCGGAAGAAGGACTGAGCGAGCGATGTTCCGCCGTACGTTCTGGTTCAGCACGGGCGTCGCCGCCGGTGTCTGGGCCACCACCAAGGTCAACCGCAAGCTGAAGCAGCTGACGCCCGAGAACCTCGCCGTCTCCGCGGCGAACAAGGCGATCGAGGCGGGCCACCGGCTCAAGGACAGCGCGGTGGGCTTCGCGCTCGACGTCCGCGCCGGCATGGCACAGCGGGAGGCCGAACTCGGCGACGCGCTGGGCATCAACGCCCCCGTAGGCCGTGAACTCCCCCCGCCCCGCCGCCATCCCGTCATCGAGAACACCCACCCGAGGTCCGTCGACAACGACAGGACGCAGCACTCGCCCAACCGGAATGAGGACCACTGATGGAGTCGGCCGAGATCCGCCGCCGCTGGCTGAGCTTCTACGAGGAGCGCGGTCACACCGTCGTCCCTTCGGCGTCGCTCATCGCGGACGACCCGACTCTGCTCCTGGTCCCCGCGGGCATGGTCCCCTTCAAGCCGTACTTCCTCGGTGAGGTCAAACCGCCGTGGCCGCGCGCCACCAGCGTGCAGAAGTGCGTACGCACGCCCGACATCGAAGAGGTCGGCAAGACCACCCGGCACGGCACGTTCTTCCAGATGTGCGGCAACTTCTCCTTCGGCGACTACTTCAAGGAAGGCGCCATCACCTACGCCTGGGAGCTGCTCACCACGCCCCAGGACAAGGGTGGTTACGGACTCGACCCCGAGCGCCTGTGGATCACGGTCTACCTCGACGACGACGAGGCCGAGACCATCTGGCGGGAGAAGGTCGGCGTCCCGGCCGAGCGCATCCAGCGCCTGGGCAAGAAGGACAACTACTGGTCGATGGGCGTCCCCGGCCCCTGCGGCCCGTGCTCCGAGATCAACTACGACCGCGGCCCCGAGTTCGGCGTCGAGGGCGGCCCGGCCGTCAACGACGAGCGGTACGTGGAGATCTGGAACCTCGTCTTCATGCAGTACGAGCGGGGCGAGGGTATCGGCAAGGAGGACTTCGAGATCCTCGGGGACCTGCCGAGCAAGAACATCGACACCGGCCTCGGCCTGGAACGCCTCGCGATGATTCTGCAGGGCGTGCAGAACATGTACGAGATCGACACCTCGATGGCCGTCATCAAGAAGGCCACCGAGCTGACCGGCGTGGAGTACGGCGACGCGCACGGGTCCGACGTCTCCCTGCGCGTGGTCACCGACCACATGCGGACCTCGGTCATGCTCATCGGCGACGGCGTGAGCCCCGGCAACGAGGGCCGCGGCTACGTCCTGCGCCGCATCATGCGCCGCGCCATCCGCAACATGCGGCTGCTCGGCGCCACCGGTCCGGTCGTCAAGGACCTCATCGACGTCGTGATCGCGATGATGGGCCGGCAGTACCCCGAGCTGGTCACCGACAGGCAGCGCATCGAGACCGTGGCCCTCGCCGAGGAGGCCGCCTTCCTCAAGACGCTGAGGGCCGGCACCAACATCCTCGACACGGCCATCACCGACACCAAGGAGTCCGGCGGCACGGTGCTCGCCGGCGACAAGGCCTTCCTGCTCCACGACACCTGGGGCTTCCCGATCGACCTCACTCTCGAAATCGCCGCCGAGCAGGGCGTTTCCGTGGACGAGGACGGCTTCCGCCGCCTGATGAAGCAGCAGCGGGACCAGGCCAAGGCCGACGCCCGGGCCAAGAAGACCGGCCACGCCTCGCTCGGCGCCTACCGCGAGATCGCCGACCGCGCCGGCGAGACCGACTTCATCGGCTACGCGGACACCCAGGGCGAGTCCACGATCGTCGGCATCCTCGTCGACGGCGTCTCCTCCCCGGCCGCCACCGAGGGCGACGAGGTCGAGATCGTCCTCGACCGCACCCCGTTCTACGCCGAGGGCGGCGGCCAGATCGGCGACACCGGCCGGATCAAGGCCGAGTCCGGTGCCGTGATCGAGGTCCGCGACTGCCAGAAGCCGGTGCCCGGGGTCTACGTCCACAAGGGCGTCGTCCAGGTCGGCGAGGTGACGCTCGGCGCCAAGGTCGAAGCCGCCATCGACAACCGCCGGCGTACGGCCATCGCCCGCGCCCACTCGGCCACGCACCTCACCCACCAGGCGCTTCGGGACGCCCTCGGCCCGACGGCCGCCCAGGCCGGTTCGGAGAACCAGCCCGGCCGGTTCCGCTTCGACTTCGGTTCGCCGTCCGCCGTGCCCACGGCCGTGATGACGGACGTGGAGCAGAAGATCAACGAGGTGCTCGCCCGTGACCTGGACGTGCACGCCGAGATCCTCAGCCTCGACGAGGCCAAGAAGCAGGGCGCCATCGCCGAGTTCGGCGAGAAGTACGGCGAGCGGGTCCGCGTCGTGACCATCGGAGACTTCTCCAAGGAGCTGTGCGGCGGCACCCATGTGCACAACACCGCCCAGCTCGGCCTGGTGAAGCTGCTGGGTGAGTCGTCGATCGGCTCCGGCGTCCGCCGTATCGAGGCGCTCGTCGGAGTCGACGCCTACAACTTCCTCGCCCGCGAGCACACGGTCGTCGCCCAGCTCCAGGAGCTGGTCAAGGGACGCCCGGAGGAGCTGCCGGAGAAGATCTCCACCATGCTCGGCAAGTTGAAGGACGCCGAGAAGGAGATCGAGAGGTTCCGCGCCGAGAAGGTGCTGCAGGCCGCCGCCGGTCTCGCCGCCTCCGCCCAGGACGTAAGCGGTGTCGCCCTGGTCACCGGCCAGGTGCCCGACGGCACCAGCGCCGACGACCTGCGCAGGCTGGTCCTCGACGTACGCGGCCGGATCCAGGGCGGACGGCCCGCCGTCGTCGCGCTGTTCACCACCGTCAACGGCAAGCCGCTCACCGTCATCGCCACCAACGAGGCGGCCCGTGAGCGCGGACTCAAGGCCGGTGAGCTGGTCCGTACGGCGGCCAAGACCCTCGGCGGCGGCGGTGGCGGCAAGCCGGACGTCGCCCAGGGCGGCGGCCAGGACCCGGCCGCCATCGGCGCGGCCGTGGACGCCGTCGAACGCCTCGTCGCCGACACGGCCAAGTAAGAAACGGCCGAGAAGATGCGCAGAGGACGTCGGCTCGCGATCGATGTCGGGGACGCCCGTATCGGGGTCGCCTCGTGCGACCCCGACGGGATCCTCGCCACTCCCGTCGAGACGGTGCCCGGCCGGGACGTCCCGGCGGCCCACCGCAGGCTTCGGCAGCTCGTCGCGGAGTACGAACCGGTCGAAGTCGTCGTCGGTCTCCCCCGCTCCCTCAAGGGGGGCGAGGGTCCGGCCGCCGTGAAGGTGCGGGCCTTCGCCCAGGAGATCGCCAGGGGCATCGCACCGGTTCCGGTCAGACTGCTGGACGAGCGGATGACCACGGTGACGGCCAGTCAGGGACTCCGCGCGTCCGGCGTGAAGGCGAAGAAGGGCCGGTCGGTCATCGACCAGGTGGCCGCGGTCATCATCCTGCAGCAGGCCCTGGAATCCGAACGGGTGTCAGGTAAACCACCCGGCGAGGGCGTCGAAGTGGTCATCTGATCGCGATACGGTAACGTTCCGCGCAATGCGGTGGCGTTCGAACAGCCGCCGCACAGCAAGAGGCGGGACGGCGGCCGAGTCACCGGCGCCGCGACCGCCGCCTCGCGGCTCTAGGGGATCGATGACTGAGTATGGCCGGGGCCCTGGCTCCGAACCGTGGCATCCGGAGGACCCGTTGTACGGGGACGACGGATGGGGAGGACAGCAGGGCCAGGTCGCCCCGCAGTCCCCCTACGGCGGCCAGCCGCAGCACTACCCGCAGCAGCCGCAGCAGCAGTACGGCGACTGGGACCAGGGCCGGCAGCCCGAGTACGGCCATGCCCCCCAGCAGTACCAGGTCTACGACGAGCAGGGCCACCAGCAGTACCCCGACGACCAGGGCCACCAGCAGCAGTACCCCGACCCGCAGCACCAGCAGCAGTACGCCGAACAGGGCCAGCACCCCGGTCAGCAGCAGTACCAGCAGGGCGTATGGGACGGCATGGGCACCCATGCCCAGGTTCCCTACGCCGCCGACCCGGGCGACCCGTACGGCCAGCAGGCCGTCGCCTACGGCGAACAGCAGCCCGACTACTACGGCACCCCCGACGCCTTTCCGCCGCCCGAGCCCCCGAGCCGCCGTCGCGCGGAACCGGAGCCCGAGCCGCCGATCGACTGGGACCCCGGGCCCGACCAGGGCGAACACGCCTTCTTCGCGGGCGACGATGACGACGACGCCGCCGACGACGACGATGAGGCGGACGGCCGCAATGACCGGCGGGGCCGGGGCGGCAAGGGAAAGAAGAAGAGCCGCAACGGATGCGCCTGCCTGGTCGTGGCCCTCGTGTTCGGCGGCGGCCTGGCCGGCGTCGGCTATTTCGGCTGGCACTTCTACCAGGCGCGTTTCGGGCCGGTGCCCGACTACGCCGGGAGCGGCAGCGGTTCGGTGAGCGTCACCATCCCCAAGGGCGCGGGCGGCTACACCATCGGCCAGGAGCTGAAGAAGCGGGGCGTGGTCAAGAGCGTCGACGCGTTCGTGGCCGCCCAGTCGCAGAACCCCGACGGGAAGAAAATCCAGGCGGGCGTCTATCTGCTGAAAAAGGGAATGTCCGGGATGAGCGCTGTCACGCTCATGCTCGATCCCAAGAGTCAGCAGAATCTGATCGTCCCCCCGGGTATGCGGGACGTGAAGGTCTACGAGGCGATCGACAGGGCGCTCAAGCTCTCCGACGGCACCACCAAGGACGTCGCCCACAAGGAATACCGGACCTTCGGTCTGCCCAGCTGGGCCAATAGTGACCAGAACGTCAAGGATCCGCTGGAAGGATTCCTCTACCCCGGAACCTATGCCGCGGCCAAGGGCATGAAACCCGAGACGCTACTGAAACAGATGGTCGCGCAGGCCACTGAGAAGTACGGCGCCTACGACCTCGCGGCGAAGGCCAAGGCCCTCAACCTGGACAGTCCGTTGCAGGTCATCACGGTCGCGAGCCTCGTCCAGGCCGAGGGCAAGACGCACGACGACTTCCGCAAGATGGCCGAGGTCGTCTACAACCGCCTCAAGCCCACGAACACCGAGACCAACCAACTGCTCCAGTTCGACTCGACCTTCAACTACCTGAAGGGCGAGAGCAACATCCACATCAGCGAGTCCGAGATCAACAGCAACAAGGACCCGTACAACACCTATACGCAGAAGGGCCTGCCGCCCGGCCCCATCGGCAATCCCGGTGACGAGGCGCTGCAGGCCGCGCTGCATCCGACGCACGACGGCTGGATCTACTTCGTGGCGACCGACGGCGAGAACAAGACCGAATTCGCCAAGACCTACGCCGAATTCCAGCATCTCAAGGAAGAGTTCAATGCCAACTCGGGCAACTGACGCCCGCCGGGCGGCCGTTCTCGGTTCGCCCATCGCCCACTCCCTCTCCCCGGTGCTGCACCGCGCGGCCTACGCGGAACTGGGGCTCGCCGACTGGTCGTACGACCTTTTCGACGTCGACGAGGCCGGGCTTCCGGAATTCTTCGAGAGGCTCGGACCGGAGTGGGCGGGGCTGTCGCTGACGATGCCGCTGAAGCGGGCCGTCATTCCGCTGCTCGACGAGATCAGCGAGACGGCGTCGTCGGTGGAGGCCGTCAACACGGTCGTCCGCACCGCGGACGGCCGGCGCCACGGCGACAACACCGACATCCCCGGCATGGTCGCAGCGCTGCGGGAGAAGGGCATCGAACAGGTCGACTCCGCCGCCATCCTCGGCGCCGGTGCCACCGCCTCCTCCGCGCTCGCCGCCCTGGCCCGGATCTGCACCGGCGAGGTCGTCGTCTACGTCCGCAGCGAGGCTCGCGCCGCCGAGATGCGCCGCTGGGGCGAGCGGCTCGACGTCGAACTCCGCACCGCGGACTGGGCCGACGCGGCCGAGGGGCTGCGCGCGCCGCTGGTCTTCGCGACCACCCCCGCCGGGACGACCGACGCCCTCGCCGCCGCCGTTCCGGAACGTCCGGCCACCCTCTTCGACGTGCTCTATCACCCCTGGCCCACGGACCTCGCGGCCCGCTGGTCGGGCTACGCCGGCGCCGTCGTCAGCGGCCTCGACCTCCTGGTCCACCAGGCGGTTCTCCAGGTGGAGCTGATGACCGGCCGCACCCCGGCCCCGCTGGACGCCATGCGCCGGGCCGGCGAGAAGGCGCTCGCCCGGCGCTGATCCCGCGTCCGGCTCCCGCCGTTGTCAGCTTCCTGCCGCCCGTGTCCGCTTCCTGGACCTCCGGCCGGGTTTCGGGCCCGGACATGGGAGGATCGTGGTGGCGTGCCCGGGCCGCGCACCCGGTCCGCCGTCGCCGTACGCGAGGACGCGCGTACGCAGGGCAGTAACCAGGGCGCGAGGACTGAGGAGCACACCGTTGAGCAGGTTGCGCTGGCTGACCGCGGGGGAGTCCCACGGGCCCGCACTCGTCGCCACGCTGGAGGGCCTTCCCGCCGGCGTGCCGATCACCACGGAGATGGTGGCGGACCACCTCGCCCGGCGCCGGCTCGGCTACGGGCGCGGTGCCCGGATGAAGTTCGAGCGTGACGAGGTCACCTTCCTGGGCGGCGTCCGGCACGGGCTCAGCCTCGGCTCCCCGATCGCGGTCATGGTGGGCAACACCGAGTGGCCCAAGTGGGAACAGGTCATGGCGGCCGACCCGGTCGACCCGGAGATCCTGGCCGGCCTGGCCCGCAACGCCCCGCTGACCCGCCCCCGCCCCGGCCACGCCGACCTCGCCGGTATGCAGAAGTACGGCTTCGACGAGGCCCGGCCGATCCTGGAGCGCGCCTCCGCGCGGGAGACCGCCGCCCGGGTCGCGCTCGGCGCGGTCGCCCGGTCGTACCTCAAGGAGACCGCCGGCATCGAGATCGTCTCGCACGTCGTCGAACTCGCCGCCGCCAAGGCCCCCTACGGCGTTTACCCCACCCCGGCCGATGTCGAGAAGCTGGACGCCGACCCGGTGCGCTGCCTCGACGCCGACGCCTCGAAGGCGATGGTCGCGGAGATCGACCAGGCCCACAAGGACGGCGACACCCTCGGCGGAGTCGTCGAGGTGCTCGCGTACGGCGTGCCCGTCGGCCTCGGTTCCCATGTGCACTGGGACCGGCGGCTCGACGCCCGGCTCGCCGCCGCCCTCATGGGCATCCAGGCCATCAAGGGCGTCGAGGTCGGCGACGGCTTCGACCTGGCCCGGGTGCCCGGCTCCCAGGCGCACGACGAGATCGTCACCACCGACGACGGCATCCGCCGCTCCACCGGCCGCTCCGGCGGTACCGAGGGCGGTCTGACCACCGGCGAGCTGCTGCGCGTACGCGCCGCGATGAAGCCGATCGCCACCGTGCCGCGCGCCCTGCGGACCGTGGACGTGGCCACCGGCGAGGCCACGCAGGCGCACCACCAGCGCTCCGACGTGTGCGCCGTCCCGGCGGCCGGCATCGTCGCCGAAGCCATGGTCGCGCTCGTCCTCGCGGACGCGGTGGCGGAGAAGTTCGGCGGCGACTCGGTCCCCGAGACCCGCCGCAACGTCCGGTCCTACCTCGACCACCTGGTCATCCGGTGAGCGCCGCCCCGCTCGTCGTCCTGGTCGGCCCGATGGGCGTCGGCAAGTCCACCGTGGGACAGCGGCTCGCCGAGCGGCTCGGCGTCGGCTACCGGGACACCGACGACGACATCGTCGCGGCCGAGGGCCGCACCATCGCCGAGATCTTCGTCGACGAGGGCGAGCCGGTCTTCCGTGCCCTGGAGAAGCGTGCGGTGCGTGCGGCGCTGGCCGACCACACCGGTGTGCTGGCGCTCGGCGGCGGCTCGATCCTCGACGAGGACACCCGCACCCTGCTCGCCGGACACCGGGTCGTCTACCTCTCGATGGACGTCGAGGAAGCCGTCAGGCGCACCGGCCTCAACGTGGCCAGGCCGCTGCTCACCATCAACCCGCGCAAGCAGTGGCGCGAACTGATGGACGCCAGGCGCCACTTGTACGCGGAGGTCGCGCGGGCGGTGGTGGCCACAGACGGCCGCACCCCCGAAGAGGTCACCCAAGCCGTCCTGGACGCACTGGAGTTGAAGGAAGCATGAGCGAGTCAGTGACGAGGATCCAGGTCGGCGGCACGGCCGGCAGCGACCCGTACGAGGTCCTGGTGGGCCGTCAACTCCTGAGCGAACTGGGCGGGTTGATCGGCGAGAAGGCCAAGCGGGTGGCCGTCGTGCACCCCGAGGCGCTCGCCGAGACCGGTGACGCGCTCCGCGCCGACCTGGCCGGACAGGGCTTCGAGGCCGTCGCCATCCAGGTGCCGAACGCGGAGGAGGCGAAGACCGCCGAGGTCGCCGCCTACTGCTGGAAGGCGCTCGGCCAGTCCGGGTTCACCCGCTCCGACGTCATCGTCGGCGTGGGCGGCGGCGCCACCACCGACCTCGCCGGGTTCGTCGCCGCGACCTGGCTGCGCGGGGTGCGCTGGATCGCCGTACCGACGACCGTGCTGGCCATGGTCGACGCGGCCGTCGGCGGCAAGACCGGCATCAACACCGCCGAGGGCAAGAACCTGGTCGGCTCCTTCCACCCGCCGGCCGGCGTGCTCTGCGACCTGGCCGCTCTGGACTCCCTCCCCGTCAACGACTACGTCTCCGGGCTCGCCGAAATCATCAAGGCCGGCTTCATCGCCGACCCCGCGATCCTGGAACTCATCGAGTCCGACCCCGAGGCCGCCCGCACCCCGGCCGGACCGCACACCGCCGAACTCATCGAGCGCTCCATCAAGGTCAAGGCCGAGGTCGTCTCGTCCGACCTGAAGGAGTCGGGCCTGCGGGAGATCCTCAACTACGGCCACACCCTCGCGCACGCCATCGAGAAGAACGAGCGCTACCAGTGGCGGCACGGCGCGGCGGTCTCGGTCGGCATGCACTTCGCGGCCGAACTGGGCCGCCTGGCGGGCCGGTTGGACGACGCCACGGCCGACCGGCACCGCGCGGTCCTCGCCTCGGTCGGCCTCCCCCTGCACTACCGCCACGACCAGTGGCCCAAGCTGCTGGAGGCGATGAAGGTCGACAAGAAGTCCCGCGGCGACCTGCTGCGCTTCATCGTCCTGGACGGCCTCGCCAAGCCCACCGTCCTGGAGGGACCCGACCCGGCCGTGCTGCTCGCCGCCTACGGCGAAGTGGGGGAGTAGGCCTCCGGCGGTGCCGTCCGCCCCATGTGCCGTGCGGGGCCGGGCACTTCGGGTCCGTCCCGGCCGTTCACCAAATGCCGGCCGGGGACGGTACCGTTCGGTAGGGAGTGGGGTTCGTGCCCCGCTGCCAGCGCCCATTGCCCGCTGCGAGTGAGCCGGTGCGGTGAGCACGGTCGCGGACTCGACCCCGGCTGTGCCGCCCCGGAGGCGAACGAGCGAGAACAGACGAGATGGAGTGGCACCGGATGCAGCACGCAGTGGGGTCTCCGCTGCCGCCGCCCCACCAGCCGGGGCAGGGCCCCCCCGGCGGCTGGTCGCCGGCCGGACAGCAGCCGGGTCCGCACCATCCGGGCCCCCCGCCCGCGCCCCCGGGCTACGCCCCGCCTTCCGTGGGGCCGGTGCCGCCCGTGCCGCAGCAACCCGTCGCGCCGCCCGTCCCGGACACCACCGGCCACGTACGGCTGCCCCCGGGCGGCCCCGTGCCGATGCCCGCCGCACCGCCGGCCGCGACCGCCCCCGACCCGACGTCCACCACCCTCGCGGTGCTGCTGATCGGCCCCGCGGGCGCCGGCAAGACGAGCGTCGCGAAGTACTGGGCCGACCACCGCCGGGTGCCCACCGCCCACATCAGCCTGGACGACGTACGCGAATGGGTGCGCTCGGGCTTCGCCGACCCGCAGTCGGGGTGGAACGACCACTCGGAGGCGCAGTACCGCCTGGCCCGCCGCACCTGCGGCTTCGCCGCGCGCAACTTCCTCGCCAACGGCATCTCCTGCATCCTCGACGACGCCGTCTTCCCCGACCGCCCCGTCGTGGGCCTCGGCGGCTGGAAGCGTCATGTCGGCCCCGGCCTCCTCCCCGTCGTCCTCCTGCCGGGCCTGGAGATCGTCCTGGAACGCAACGCGGAACGCTCCGGCAACCGCCGCCTCAGCGACGAGGAGGTCGCTCGTATCCACGGCCGCATGGCCGGCTGGTACGGGTCGGGGCTGCCGATCATCGACAACTCCCAGCTGGACATAGCGCAGACGGCCCAGCTCCTGGACGACGTGCTCGCACGCTCGATAGCGAGCCCGCCCCAGTGGTGAGGGCGGCCGCTGCCACCCGGAGGCGCGGAGAAGCACGCGACCGGCCCCCGCCGCCCCGCACCCGGCGTCCAGCCGGACGCGCCCGCCCGCCGTCCCCCGAACGACCTCCCAACCGGCACAATCCCGGCAGCGCTCCTACGCTCGACTCATGTCAGAGGTCTACGCAGCCCGCCGGGCACGACTCAGGGAACGCGGCCAAGCCGGCGGCAGCCAGTCCGCGCTGGTCACCCGCCCCGCGAACGTCCGCTACCTGACCGGCGCGGCCCCGCAGGACGCCGTCCTGCTGCTGGGCGGGGGCGAGGACCTCCTCCTCTGCGCCGGGCCACCGGACGAACGCCCCGCGGACGGCCGCCCCGACGAGTCCCTCCGCCTGCACATCCTGGACGGCGCCCCGGGCGGCGACCCGGCCGTGGCCGCCGCCGGCCTGGCGGCGGCGCAGGGCGCCGAGTCGATGGCCGTCGAGGAGCACCACCTCACCGTCGCCCGCCACCGCGCCCTCCGCTCGGTCGCCCCCACGCTCCGCCTCGCCGACCTCGGCGGCGCCGTCGAGCAGCTCAGGGTGGTCAAGGACGAGGAGGAGATCTCCTGCCTGCGCATCGGCGCCGAGATCGCCGACCAGGCCCTCGGCGAGCTGCTGGAGTCGATCCTGGTCGGCCGTACCGAACGCCATCTCGCCCTCGAACTGGAGCGGCGGCTGGTCGACCACGGCGCCGACGGGCCCGCCTTCGCCACCTCCGTCGCCACCGGCCCGAACGCCGGCCGGCGCGGCCACGCCCCCACCGACCGCCGCGTCGAGGAGGGCGACTTCCTCTCCGTCTGCCTCGGTGCCGCCTACCGCGGCTACCGCTGCGAGATCGGCCGTACCTTCGTCATCGGCACCTCTCCGGCCGACTGGCAGATCGAGTTGTACGACGTGGTCTTCGCCGCCCAGCGCGCCGGACGCGAGGCTCTGGTACCCGGTGCGGCCTGCCGTGACGTGGACCGCGCGGCCCGCCAGGTACTGGACTCCGCCGGGTACGCCGAGCACCTCGTACCGCTCACCGGGCACGGGGTCGGGCTCGAAATCGACGAGGACCCGCAGCTGGCCCCCTCCGCCATGGGTAAACTGGACGCTTGCGTGCCTGTCACCGTCGAACCGGGGGTCCACCTCCCGGGCCGGGGCGGTGTCCGGATCGATGACACGCTCGTCGTGCGCCCAGAGGCGGACGGCGGACCCGAGCTACTCACCATCACGACCAAGGAGCTGCTCGCGCTCTAGCCTCGCGCTGTGCGCCCGCCCCGTGGTCGTCCACGTCAGTCCAGGAGATTCCGCAACCGTGGCTTCCACGAACGACCTCAAGAACGGCCTGGTACTCAAGCTCGAAGGCGGCCAGCTCTGGTCCGTCGTCGAGTTCCAGCACGTCAAGCCCGGCAAGGGCCCTGCCTTCGTGCGCACCAAGCTCAAGAACGTGCTCTCCGGCAAGGTCGTCGACAAGACGTTCAACGCCGGCGTCAAGGTCGAGACGGCCACTGTCGACAAGCGCGACATGCAGTTCTCCTACATGGACGGCGAGTACTTCGTCTTCATGGACATGGAGACCTACGACCAGCTCATGGTCGACCGCAAGGCCGTCGGCGACGCCGCCAACTTCCTGATCGAGGGCTTCACCGCCACGGTCGCCCAGCACGAGGGCGAGGTGCTCTTCGTCGAGCTGCCGGCCGCCGTCGAACTGGTCGTGCAGGAGACCGAGCCGGGCCTCCAGGGCGACCGCTCCACGGGCGGCACCAAGCCCGCCACCCTGGAGACGGGCTACCAGATCCAGGTCCCGCTCTTCATCACCACCGGTGAGAAGATCAAGGTAGACACGCGTTCCAGTGACTACCTCGGCCGGGTGAACAGCTAACCGTGGCTGCCCGCAACACGGCCCGCAAGCGCGCCTTCCAGATCCTCTTCGAGGGCGACCAGCGCGACGCCGACGTCCTGACCGTCCTCGCGGACTGGATCCGGCTCTCCCGGGACGACACCCGGCAGCCGCCGGTGAGCGAGTACACGATGGAGCTCGTCGAGGGGTACGCACAGCACGCGCGCCGCATCGACGACCTCATCGCGCAGTACTCGGTCGGCTGGACGCTCGACCGGATGCCGGTCGTGGACCGCAACATCCTGCGGCTGGGGGCGTACGAGCTGATCTGGGTCGACGCGACCCCGGACGCCGTCGTCCTCGACGAGATGGTGCAGCTGGCGAAGGAGTTCTCCACGGACGAGTCGCCCTCGTTCGTCAACGGCCTGCTCGGCCGGTTCAAGGACCTCAAGCCTTCGCTGCGCCGGGACGAGTCCTAGGCCCTCTCGGGCTCAGGCGATCCACGCACCACAGGCGGTACAGGCGGTACAGGTGGTACGAAGAACGCCGGAGGGCCCGCAGCACGGACGTCACCGATGCTGCGGGCCCTCCGGCGTCTCCTGATGCCCGTGAGGCCTCCGAGGCCCGCAGAGAGCCGCCGGGGCGGCCGGAACCGTGAAGTTCCGGCCGCCCCGGCGGCACGTTTCTGCTCAGGCGTGGAGCGGCTCAGCCCTCGTCGTGGGAGACCGCGCGCCGCGCGTCCGAGTCCAGGACGCCCCAGCTGATCAGCTGCTCGGTGAGGACCGAGGGCGACTGGTCGTAGATGACGGCGAGTGTGCGCAGGTCGTCCTGGCGGATCGAGAGCACCTTGCCGTTGTAGTCACCGCGCTGGGACTGGATCGTCGCCGCGTAGCGCTGCAACGGGCCCGCCTTCTCGGCCGGCACGTGCGCCAGGCGCTCCAGGTCGAGAACCAGCTTCGGCGGCGGCTCGGCGGCCCCGCCGGGCGTGCTGCCGGGCAGCAGCTCCTGCACCGGGACCCCGTAGAAGTCCGCCAGTTCGGCAAGGCGCTGCACGGTCACGGCACGGTCCCCGCGCTCGTACGACCCGACCACGACCGCCTTCCAGCGCCCCTGGGACTTCTCCTCGACGCCGTGGAGGGAAAGGCCCTGCTGGGTGCGGATGGCCCGGAGCTTTGCCCCGAGCTGTTTGGCGTATTCGCTGGACATATGGCTCCCCGGACACTGTGTCGACGCGGCAGGCTGGGTTCCGCGCCGCGCGGCTGGTAACTCACTGTGAGGTTACGCAGCGTTACTCTGTTGCGTCAAGCCGAATGGTCCGCACCGACGGTTCCGCGGCGGCCGTGGCCGATTGCTCCACACGGGTGATCTGGGGGGCGGCTGGAGCCTGCTACCGTGGATGGCGCAAATCCGACGTCCTTTAACGTCCGTCCAGTGAGGCGGAGAAGGAGGTCCGTTTCTCATGGACACTCAAGCGTCCGACGCCAGGCCCGTACTCGAAGGCCCTGACATCGCACGGGTACTGACCCGCATCGCCCACGAGATCGTCGAGCGCGCCAAGGGCGCCGACGACGTGGTGCTCCTCGGCATTCCGACCCGGGGCGTCTTCCTCGCCCAGCGGCTCGCCGTCAAGCTGGCGGAGATCACCGACCGCACGATCCCGGTCGGCTCCCTCGACATCACCATGTACCGCGACGACCTGCGCATGCACCCGCCGCGCGCGCTGGCCCGCACCGACATCCCCGGTGACGGCATCGACGGCCGGCTCGTCGTCCTCGTCGACGACGTGCTCTTCTCCGGCCGCACCATCCGCGCCGCCCTGGACGCCCTGAACGACATCGGGCGCCCCCGTGCCGTGCAACTCGCCGTCCTCGTCGACCGCGGCCACCGCGAACTGCCCATCCGCGCCGACTACGTCGGCAAGAACCTCCCCACGTCGCTGCGGGAGACGGTCAAGGTCCAGCTCGCCGAGGAGGACGGTCGCGACACCGTGCTGCTCGGCGCGAAGCGGCCCGCCCCGGGCGAACGGCAGTAGCACGCCCGCGTACGGCACCCCCGTACGCCGCTGCCCACGCCCGCCCGGTCCGTGCCACCTGGGGGAGACCCCCGGACCCCCGTGCCCCGAACCTGAACTGCCTTACGGAGCCTGACAGATGCAGCGTCATCTCATCTCGGCCGCCGACCTCACCCGCGACGACGCCGTCCTGATCCTCGACACCGCCGAGGAGATGGCCCGGGTCGCCGACCGGCCGATCAAGAAACTGCCGACCTTGCGCGGCCGAACCGTGGTCAACCTCTTCTTCGAGGACTCCACCCGGACCCGGATCTCCTTCGAAGCCGCCGAGAAGCGCCTCTCCGCGGACGTCATCAACTTCACCGCCAAGGGGTCGAGCGTCTCCAAGGGCGAGTCCCTCAAGGACACTGCCCAGACCCTGGAGGCCATGGGCGTCGACGCCGTCGTCATCCGGCACGGCGCCTCCGGAGCCCCCTACCGGCTCGCCACCTCCGGGTGGATCGACGCCGCCGTCATCAACGCGGGCGACGGCACCCACCAGCACCCCACGCAGGCCCTGCTCGACGCGTTCACCATGCGCCGCCGGCTGGTCGGCCGGGACACCGGGATCGGCCAGGACCTGGCCGGCAAGCGCATCACCCTGGTCGGCGACGTCCTGCACAGCCGCGTCGCCCGCTCCAACGTGGACCTGCTGCACACCCTCGGCGCCGAGGTCACCCTGGTCGCCCCGCCCACCCTCGTCCCGGTCGGCGTCGAGTCCTGGCCCTGCGAGGTCACGTACGACCTCGACGGCACGCTCGCCAAGTCCGACGCGGTGATGCTGCTGCGCGTCCAGCGCGAACGGATGAACGCCGCGTTCTTCCCGACCGAGCGCGAGTACTCGCGGCGCTACGGCCTCGACGGCGACCGGATGGCGAAGATGCCCGGACACGCCATCGTGATGCACCCCGGGCCGATGGTCAGAGGCATGGAGATCACCGCCGAGGTCGCCGACTCCGACCGCTGCACGGCCGTCGAACAGGTCACCAACGGAGTCTCCATCCGCATGGCCGTGCTCTATCTGCTCCTGGGCGGCAACGAACCCGCCGTCAGCCACAGCCGTATCGAGGAGAAGTAAGTCACATGGGCAAGATCCTGATCCGTGGTGCGAAGGTGCTCGGCGGCGAGCCGCAGGACGTGCTGGTCGACGGCGAGCTGATCGAGGCGGTCGGCACCGGTCTGCCGTCCGAGGGCGCCGAGGTCGTCGACGCCGACGGCAGGGTGCTGCTGCCCGGCCTCGTCGACCTGCACACCCATCTGCGCGAGCCCGGCCGCGAGGACTCCGAGACGGTCCTGACCGGTACCCGAGCCGCGGCGAGCGGCGGCTACACGGCCGTGTTCGCCATGGCCAACACCTTCCCGGTCGCCGACACCGCCGGTGTGGTCGAGCAGGTCTACCGGCTCGGCCAGGAGCACGGCTACTGCGACGTGCAGCCCATCGGCGCCGTCACCGTCGGCCTGGAGGGCAGGAAACTCGCCGAGCTGGGCGCCATGCACGAGTCGGCCGCCGGTGTCACCGTCTTCTCCGACGACGGCAAGTGCGTCGACGACGCGGTGATCATGCGCCGGGCGCTGGAGTACGTGAAGGCCTTCGGCGGAGTCGTCGCCCAGCACGCCCAGGAGCCGCGCCTCACCGAGGGCGCCCAGATGAACGAAGGCGTCGTCTCGGCCGAACTGGGGCTCGGCGGCTGGCCCGCGGTGGCCGAGGAATCGATCATCGCCCGGGATGTCCTGCTCGCCGAGCACGTCGGCTCCCGCGTCCACATCTGCCACCTCTCGACCGCCGGCTCCGTCGAGATCGTCCGCTGGGCCAAGTCCCGCGGCATCGACGTCACCGCCGAGGTCACCCCGCACCACCTCCTCCTCACCGACGAGCTGGTCCGCACGTACGACCCGGTCTACAAGGTCAACCCGCCGCTGCGCACCGAGCGGGACGTGCGGGCGCTGCGCGAGGCGCTCGCCGACGGGACGATCGACATCGTCGCCACCGACCACGCCCCGCACCCGCACGAGGACAAGGACTGCGAGTGGGCCGCGGCCGCCATGGGCATGGTCGGCCTGGAGACCGCGCTGTCGGTGGTCCAGGAGACGATGGTCGAGACCGGACTGCTCGACTGGGCAGGCGTCGCCGACCGCATGTCCGTCAGGCCCGCCGCGATCGGCCGGGCCGCCGGCCACGGCCGTCCCGTCTCGGCAGGTGAGCCCGCCAACCTCACCCTCGTCGACACCGCATACCGTGGGTCGGTGGACCCCGCGGGCTTCGCCTCCCGCAGCCGCAACACCCCCTACGAGGGCCGTGAGCTGCCGGGCCGTGTCACGCACACGTGGCTCCGGGGCAAGGCCACGCTCGTCGACGGGAAGCTCACGTGACACCTCAGCATCCGACGTACCTCGCCGCCGTGGAGAAGTCCGCCCCGGTGACCGACTGGGCCGCCCGTATCGGCTGGCTCGTCGGCCTCGCCCTCTTCGTCGTGCTCGTCTACTGGCTGATGCGCGAGGGCTGGAAGTGGCGCGGCACCCTCCAGGGCGACCTGCCGGAGCTGCCCACCGCGCCGGAGGACCCGGGTCCGGTGAGACTGGCCATGAGCGGCCGCTACCACGGTTCCACCACCGCCGGTCAGTGGCTGGACCGCATCGTCGCGCACGGCCTGGGCACCCGGAGCCGGGCCGAGCTGACCCTGACGGAGGCGGGCGTGGAGGTCGTACGGCCCGGCGCCACCGACTTCTTCATCCCGGTCGGCGCGCTGCGCGAGGCCCTGCTCGGCAAGGGCATCGCCGGGAAGGTGCTCAGCGAGGGCGGACTGCTCGTCATCACCTGGGAGCACGGCTCCAAGCTGATCGACTCCGGCTTCCGCTCCGACCGCGCGGCCGAGCACACCGAGTGGGTCGAGACCCTGAACAGCATGATCAACGAGACGGAAGGCGCACGATGACCACCTCCACCAGGGGAGCCGACAGGGCTCCCGCCGTACTCGTCCTGGAGGACGGCCGGATCTTCCGCGGTCGCGCCTACGGGGCCGTGGGGGTGACCTTCGGCGAGGCCGTCTTCTCCACCGGCATGACCGGCTACCAGGAGACCCTCACCGATCCGTCGTACCACCGCCAGGTCGTCGTGATGACCGCCCCGCACGTCGGCAACACCGGCGTCAACGACGAGGACTTCGAGTCGAAGCGGATCTGGGTCGCCGGTTACGTGGTGCGCGACCCCGCGCGCACGCCGTCCAACTGGCGCTCCCAGCGCTCCCTCGACGACGAACTGCGCTCCCAGGGCGTCGTCGGCATCTCCGGCATCGACACCCGCGCACTCACCCGCCATCTGCGCGAGCGCGGCGCCATGCGCGTCGGCATCTTCTCCGGCACCGGCACCGTCCGGTCCGACGAGGCGATGCTGGCCGAGGTCCGCCAGGCCCCCCAGATGACGGGCGCCGACCTGTCCGCCGAGGTCGCGACCAAGGAGGCGTACGTCGTCCCCGCGATCGGTGAGAGGAAGTTCACCGTCGCCACCGTCGACCTCGGCATCAAGGGCATGACCCCGCACCGCATGGCCGAGCGCGGCATCGAGGTGCACGTCCTGCCGGCCACCGCGACCGTCGAGGACATCTACGCCGTCCGGCCCGACGGCGTATTCTTCTCCAACGGCCCCGGCGACCCGGCCACCGCCGACCACCCGGTCGCCCTGATGCGCGCCGTCCTGGAGCGCGGCACCCCGCTCTTCGGCATCTGCTTCGGCAACCAGATCCTGGGCCGCGCGCTCGGCTTCGGCACGTACAAGCTGAAGTACGGCCACCGGGGCATCAACCAGCCCGTGCAGGACCGTTCGACCGGCAAGGTCGAGGTCACCGCACACAACCACGGCTTCGCCGTCGACGCGCCCCTCGACCAGGTCTCCGAGACCCCCTACGGCCGTGCCGAGGTCTCCCACGTCTGCCTCAACGACCAGGTCGTCGAGGGGCTGCGGCTGCTCGACCGGCCGGCCTTCAGCGTCCAGTACCACCCCGAGGCGGCGGCCGGCCCGCACGACGCCGCCTACCTGTTCGACCGCTTCACGTCGTTGATGAACACCGTCCCCATGGAGGGCCAGCGTGCCTAAGCGCTCCGATATCCAGTCCGTCCTGGTCATCGGCTCCGGCCCGATCGTCATCGGCCAGGCCGCCGAGTTCGACTACTCCGGCACCCAGGCCTGCCGCGTCCTGCGCGCCGAGGGCCTCCGCGTCATCCTGGTCAACTCCAACCCGGCGACGATCATGACCGACCCGGAGATCGCCGACGCCACCTACGTCGAGCCGATCACCCCGGACTTCGTCGAGAAGATCATCGCCAAGGAGCGGCCGGACGCCCTGCTGCCCACCCTCGGCGGCCAGACGGCGCTCAACACCGCGATCTCCCTGCATGCGGCGGGGACCCTGGAGAAGTACGGCGTCGAGCTCATCGGCGCCAACGTCGAGGCCATCAACAAGGGCGAGGACCGCGAACTCTTCAAGGGCGTCGTCGAGGCCGTACGCCAGAAGATCGGCCACGGCGAGTCGGCCCGCTCGGTCATCTGCCACTCCATGGACGACGTACTCGGCGGTGTCGAGACGCTCGGCGGCTACCCGGTCGTCGTCCGCCCCTCCTTCACCATGGGCGGCGCCGGCTCCGGCTTCGCCCACAACGAGGAGGAACTGCGCCGGATCGCCGGCCAGGGCCTCACGCTCTCGCCCACCACCGAGGTGCTCCTGGAGGAGTCCATCCTCGGCTGGAAGGAGTACGAGCTGGAGCTGATGCGCGACAGGAACGACAACGTCGTGGTCGTCTGCTCCATCGAGAACTTCGACCCCATGGGCGTGCACACCGGCGACTCGATCACCGTGGCCCCGGCGATGACGCTGACCGACCGCGAGTACCAGATCCTGCGGGACATCGGCATCGCCGTGATCCGCGAGGTCGGCGTCGACACCGGCGGCTGCAACATCCAGTTCGCGGTGAACCCCGAGGACGGCCGGGTCATCGTCATCGAGATGAACCCGCGCGTCTCGCGCTCCTCGGCCCTCGCCTCCAAGGCGACCGGCTTCCCGATCGCCAAGATCGCCGCCAAGCTGGCCGTCGGCTACACGCTCGACGAGATCCCGAACGACATCACCCGCGAGACCCCCGCCTCCTTCGAGCCGACCCTCGACTACGTGGTCGTCAAGGCGCCCCGTTTCGCCTTCGAGAAGTTCCCCTCCGCCGACTCGACCCTCACCACCACCATGAAGTCGGTCGGCGAGGCCATGGCGATCGGCCGCAACTTCACCGAGGCCTTCCAGAAGGCGCTGCGCTCCCTGGAGAAGAAGGGCAGCCAGTTCACGTTCGTCCGGGAGCCCGGCGAGAAGACCCGGCTGCTGGAGGAGGCCGGACGGCCCACCGACGGCCGGATCAACAGCGTGATGCAGGCCATCCGGGCCGGCGCCACCCGGGAGGAGGTCTTCGACCACACGAAGATCGACCCCTGGTTCGTGGACCAGCTCTTCCTGATCAAGGAGATCGCCGACGACCTGGCCGCCGCCGACCGCCTCGACGTCGACCTGCTCGCCGAGGCCAAGCGGCACGGCTTCTCCGACCAGCAGATCGCCGAGATCCGCGGCCTGCGCGAGGACGTCGTCCGCGAGGTGCGGCACGCCCTCGGTATCCGCCCGGTCTACAAGACGGTCGACACCTGCGCCGCCGAGTTCGCCGCGAAGACGCCGTACTTCTACTCCTCCTACGACGAGGAGAGCGAGGTCGCCCCGCGCGAGAAGCCCGCGGTCATCATCCTGGGCTCCGGCCCCAACCGCATCGGCCAGGGCATCGAGTTCGACTACTCCTGTGTCCACGCCTCCTTCGCGCTCAGCGACGCCGGCTACGAGACCGTGATGGTCAACTGCAACCCCGAGACCGTCTCCACGGACTACGACACCTCCGACCGGCTCTACTTCGAGCCGCTCACCCTGGAGGACGTGCTGGAGATCGTCCACGCGGAGCAGCAGGCCGGACCGGTCGCCGGCGTCATCGTGCAGCTGGGCGGCCAGACCCCGCTCGGCCTCGCCCAGGCGCTCAAGGACAACGGCGTCCCGGTCGTCGGCACGCCCCCCGAGGCGATCCACGCCGCCGAGGACCGCGGCGCCTTCGGCCAGGTCCTCGCGGAGGCCGGCCTGCCCGCCCCCAAGCACGGCACCGCCACCACCTTCGCCGGCGCCAAGGCCATCGCCGACGAGATCGGCTACCCGGTCCTCGTCCGCCCGTCGTACGTCCTCGGCGGCCGCGGCATGGAGATCGTCTACGACGAGACCCGGCTGGAGTCCTACATCGCGGAGTCCACCGAGATCAGCCCCTCCCGGCCGGTCCTGGTCGACCGCTTCCTCGACGACGCGATCGAGATCGACGTGGACGCCCTCTACGACGGCCACGAGCTCTACCTCGGCGGTGTCATGGAGCACATCGAGGAGGCCGGCATCCACTCCGGCGACTCGGCCTGCGCGCTGCCGCCGATCACCCTGGGCGGCTTCGACATCAAGCGGCTGCGGGCTTCGACGGAGGCCATCGCCAAGGGCGTCGGCGTCCGGGGCCTGATCAACATCCAGTTCGCGATGGCCGGCGACATCCTCTACGTCCTGGAGGCCAACCCGCGCGCCTCGCGTACCGTCCCCTTCACCTCGAAGGCGACCGCGGTACCACTGGCGAAGGCCGCCGCCCGGATCTCGCTGGGCGCGACCGTCGCCGAACTGCGCGCCGAGGGGCTGCTCCCGGCCCACGGCGACGGCGGCGAACTGCCGCTCGACGCGCCGATCTCCGTCAAGGAGGCCGTCATGCCGTGGTCGCGCTTCCGCGACATCCACGGCCGCGGAGTCGACACCGTGCTCGGCCCGGAGATGCGCTCCACCGGCGAGGTCATGGGCATCGACTCCGTCTTCGGCACGGCGTACGCCAAGTCCCAGGCGGCCGCCTACGGCCCGCTGCCCACCAAGGGCCGCGCCTTCATCTCGGTCGCCAACCGCGACAAGCGGTCGATGATCTTCCCGGCGCGCGAACTGGTCGCCCACGGCTTCGAACTGCTCGCCACGTCCGGCACGGCCGAGGTACTCAGGCGCAACGGCATCAACGCGACGGTCGTCCGCAAGCAGTCCGAGGGCCCCGGCCCCAACGGCGAGAAGACCATCGTCCAGCTCATCCACGACGGCGAGGTCGACCTCATCGTCAACACCCCCTACGGCACCGGCGGCCGCCTCGACGGCTACGAGATCCGTACGGCGGCCGTGGCCCGGTCCGTGCCCTGCCTGACGACGGTCCAGGCGCTCGCCGCCGCCGTCCAGGGCATCGACGCCCTCAACCACGGCGACGTCGGCGTCCGCTCGCTCCAGGAACACGCCGAACACCTGACAGCGGCCCGCGGCTAGCGCGCTGGGGAGGGGGACACCGGCAACGGTGTCCCCCTCCTTCTTGCTCCTTCTTGCCCGCCGTCGCCCACCCGCACTTCAAGAGGACCCAGTGATGTACAAGCTCTTCTTCCGTCTGGTGTTCCAGCGGATGGACCCGGAGAAGGCCCATCACCTCGCCTTCCGCTGGATCCGGCTCGCCGCCCGCCTCCCCGTCCTGCGCACGTTCCTCGCCGCCGCCCTCGCGCCCCGCTACGAGGAGCTGCGGACCGAGGCGTTCGGACTGCGCATGCACGGTCCGTTCGGGCTCGCGGCCGGCTTCGACAAGAACGCGGTCGCCATCGACGGCATGTCGATGCTCGGTTTCGACCATGTCGAGATCGGCACGGTGACCGGCGAGCCGCAGCCCGGCAACCCCGGGAAACGGCTCTTCCGGCTCGTGCCGGACCGGGCCCTCGTCAACCGCATGGGCTTCAACAACGAGGGCTCCGCCGCGGTGGCGGCCCGGCTGGCGGCCCGGGAGGCCGTCTTCAGGACCGTCGTCGGCGTCAACATCGGCAAGACCAAGGTCGTACCGGAGGAGGAGGCCGTCGGCGACTACGTGAAGTCGGCCGAACGGCTCGCCCGGCACGCCGACTACCTCGTCGTGAACGTCTCGTCGCCCAACACGCCCGGCTTGCGCGACCTCCAGGCGACCGAGACGCTGCGCCCCCTGCTCACCGCCGTCCGCGAGGCGGCCGACCGTACGGTGAGCGGCCGCCGGGTCCCGCTGCTGGTGAAGATCGCCCCCGACCTCGCCGACGAGGACGTCGACGCGGTCGCCGACCTCGCCGTCGAACTCGGCCTGGACGGCATCATCGCCACCAACACCACCATCGCGCGCGAGGAACTCGGGCTGACCGCCGCGCCCGCCCTCGTCAAGGAGACCGGCGGCCTGTCCGGGGCTCCGCTGAAGGCCCGCTCCCTGG
This sequence comes from Streptomyces sp. NPDC005423, assembly GCF_040606415.1. Lineage (NCBI taxonomy): Bacteria > Bacillati > Actinomycetota > Actinomycetes > Kitasatosporales > Streptomycetaceae > Streptomyces > Streptomyces sp. NPDC005423. The sequence continues at coordinate 123,140 of NZ_JBEXET010000006.1, forward strand.
AGGTGCTGCGCCGCCTCTACGCGCGCGTGGGCGACCGCGTCACGCTCGTGGGAGTCGGCGGCGTCGAGGACGCCGAGGACGTCTGGCAGCGCATCCTGGCGGGCGCCACCCTCGTCCAGGGCTACAGCGCCTTCATCTATGAAGGACCCCTCTGGGGCCGGGCCGTCCACAAGGGGCTCGCCGCCCGCCTGCGCACGAGCCCGTACGCCACCCTCGCCGACGCGGTCGGCGCCGACGTGAGGAAGCCCGCATGAGCGCTCTGGACCCCTTCGGCGCCCGCCTGCGCCGTGCCATGGACGAGCGCGGCCCGCTCTGCGTCGGCATCGACCCGCACGCGTCGCTGCTCGCCGAGTGGGGCCTGGACGACTCCATCGCCGGCCTGGAGCGGTTCAGCCGCACGGTCGTCGAGGCGCTGGCCGACCGCGTCGCCGTACTGAAACCGCAGAGCGCGTTCTTCGAGCGCTTCGGCTCGCGCGGCGTCGCCGTCCTGGAGAAGTCGGTCGAGGAGGCCAGGGCGGCCGGCGCGCTGGTCGTGATGGACGCCAAGCGCGGCGACATCGGCTCGACCATGGCCGCCTACGCCGAGGCGTTCCTGCGGGAGGGCGCCCCGCTCTTCTCGGACGCGCTCACGGTCTCGCCGTATCTCGGCTACGGCTCGCTCGCCCCGGCGGTCGCGCTGGCGCGGGAGAGCGGCGCGGGCCTGTTCGTGCTGGCGCTGACCTCCAACCCGGAGGGCGGCGAAATCCAGCACGCGGTCCGCGCCGACGGACGGAACGTCGGAGCGACGGTGCTTGCGCATCTGGCGGCCGAGAACGCGGGGGAGGAGCCGCTGGGTTCCTTCGGGGCGGTCGTCGGCGCCACCCTCGGCGATCTGTCCTCGTACGACCTGGACGTCAACGGTCCGCTCCTGGCGCCCGGGATCGGCGCCCAGGGGGCCACTCCGGCGGACCTGCCGGAGGTCTTCGGGGCCGCGGTGCGCAATGTCGTGCCGAACGTCAGCCGGGGTGTTCTGCGTCACGGTCCCGACGCGGGCGCGCTCAGGTCGGCCGCGGAGCGCTTCGCGGACGAGATCCGGGTCGCGGTCGCCGCGGTCTGAGGTGTTCGAACGGGTCGGTCCAGTCCTCCGATGAGTGGCCGCGGACCGACTCGATTCTGAATACATCCTCAAATCCCGGGCGTTATGTCGGGAATGACCGGCCTCGCAGAGGCTGACCAGGACTTTTCCTCTGTTCTCGCTGACTCCGGCGGAGTTGGCCGCTAGTCTCCGACGAGAGTCAACGGGCAAGCGTGTTGCTCGTGGCTCCCCAGGTGTGGGGCGACTAGGTTCCTCACCGGTCCGTATCCGACAGTTCGACATCCGAGGTGACGTAGGCGTGGCTCTTCCGCCCCTTACCCCTGAACAGCGCGCAGCCGCGCTCGAAAAGGCCGCCGCGGCTCGCCGGGAGCGGGCCGAGGTCAAGAATCGACTCAAGCACTCCGGCGCCTCCCTGCACGACGTCATCAAGCAGGGCCAGGAGAACGACGTCATCGGCAAGATGAAGGTCTCCGCCCTGCTTGAGTCCCTGCCGGGCGTGGGCAAGGTCCGCGCCAAGCAGATCATGGAGCGACTCGGCATCTCCGAGAGCCGCCGTGTGCGTGGTCTCGGCTCCAACCAGATCGCTTCTCTGGAGCGTGAGTTCGGCAGCACCGGCTCCTGAGTGCCGGGGTGTCCGGGGCTCGGCGTCCCGGACACCCCGGAATTGCTGGAATAATCGCCGCATGGCTGCAACATTCCGGGGGACGACCCCCGAGCCCCCGGACGTAGGTCCGCGGCTGACCGTGCTCTCCGGCCCCTCCGGGGTCGGCAAGAGCACGGTCGTCGCGCATATGCGCAAGGAACACCCCGAGGTCTGGCTCTCGGTGTCGGCGACGACCCGCAGGCCCCGCCCCGGGGAGAAGCACGGAGTCCACTACTTCTTCGTCACCGACGAGGAGATGGACAAGCTGATCGCCAACGGCGAGCTGCTGGAGTGGGCCGAGTTCGCGGGCAACCGCTACGGCACGCCCCGGGCGGCCGTCCTGGAGCACCTGGAGTCCGGTGCGCCGGTACTCCTGGAGATCGACCTCCAGGGCGCCCGCCAGGTCCGCGAGTCCATGGCCGAGGCGCGGTTGGTGTTCCTGGCCCCGCCCTCCTGGGAGGAGCTGGTGCGCCGGCTCACCGGACGGGGCACCGAGCCGCCCGAGGTGATCGAGCGCCGTCTGGCCGCGGCCAGGGTCGAGCTGGCGGCGGAGCCCGAGTTCGATGTGACCCTGGTCAACACCTCCGTCGAGGACGTGGCACGCGAGCTGCTAGCCTTGACGGAAGTTGTGTGATCGTTTCGATCCCATTCCCCCTTTCGGAAGGCAGAGCGTGTCCTCTTCCATCACCGCGCCCGAGGGCATCATCAACCCTCCGATCGACGAGCTCCTCGAGGCCACCGACTCGAAGTACAGCCTCGTGATCTACGCCGCCAAGCGCGCCCGTCAGATCAACGCGTACTACTCGCAGCTCGGTGAGGGCCTCCTCGAGTACGTCGGTCCGCTCGTCGACACCCACGTGCACGAGAAGCCGCTCTCCATCGCCCTGCGCGAGATCAACGCGGGTCTGCTGACCTCCGAGGCGGTCGAGGGTCCGGCGACCTGACGGTTCGACGCCGTGAGGCGTACGCGGGCAGTGCGGACAGTCGTCCCCGCGGACCGCAACAATTCTGTCCACAGGCCCGGCAGCGCGACTGCCGGGCCTGCGGTGTGTCATGGAGTCGATGGACTCGTACGTTTTCCGAACTCGGGGAGAGACGGTGGACAAGCCCAAGGTCGTGCTGGGGATCAGCGGTGGCATCGCCGCGTACAAGGCCTGTGAGCTGCTGCGCAGACTGACGGAGTCGGGTCACGACGTCCAGGTCGTCCCCACCGCCTCGGCCCTGCACTTCGTCGGCGCCGCCACCTGGTCCGCGCTCTCCGGGCACCCGGTGTCGACCGAGGTGTGGGACGGCGTCCACGAGGTCCCGCACGTGCGCATCGGACAGCAGGCCGACCTGGTGGTGGCGGCCCCCGCCACCGCCGACCTGCTCGCCAGAGCGGCCCACGGTCTGGCCGACGACCTGCTGACCAACACCCTGCTCACCGCCCGCTGTCCGGTCGTCTTCGCACCGGCCATGCACACGGAGATGTGGGAACACCCCGCCACCCGGGAGAACGTGGCGACCCTGCGCCGCCGCGGCGCGCTCGTCATCGAACCCGCCGTCGGCCGGCTGACCGGCGCCGACACGGGCAAGGGGCGGCTGCCCGACCCGGCCGAGATCTTCGAGGTCTGCCGCCGGGTCCTCGCGCGGGGCGTCACCGCGCCCGACCTCACGGGCCGCCATGTCGTCGTCAGCGCGGGCGGCACCCGCGAACCCCTCGACCCGGTCCGCTTCCTCGGCAACCGCTCCTCCGGCAAACAGGGCTACGCGCTGGCCCGTACGGCGGCGGCCCGGGGCGCCCGGGTCACCCTGATCGCGGCGAACACGGCACTGCCGGACCCGGCGGGCGTGGACATCGTCCCGGTCGGCACCGCCGTCCAGCTGCGGGAGGCCGTCCTGAAGGCCGCGGCGGACGCGGACGCGGTCGTCATGGCGGCGGCCGTCGCCGACTTCCGCCCGGCGGAGTACGCGACCGGCAAGATCAAGAAGAAGGACGGCCAGGAGCCCGAGCCGGTGGTCCTGGTGCGGAATCCGGACATCCTCGCGGAGATCTCGTCCGACCGGCCCCGGCCCGGCCAGGTGATCGTCGGGTTCGCCGCGGAGACGGACGACGTCCTCGCCAACGGCCGCGCCAAACTGACCCGCAAGGGGTGCGATCTGCTGGTGGTGAACGAGGTGGGGGAGCGCAGAACCTTCGGCTCGGAGGAGAACGAGGCGGTGGTGCTGGGCGCCGACGGCGGCGAGACGCCCGTGCCGTACGGGCCGAAGGAAGCCCTGGCCGAAACCGTGTGGGACCTGGTGGCGGAACGTCTGGGCTGAATGTTTCATTCGTCTCTCGGCTTCCCGAAGCCGCCATTTTGGCGCGTGGCGACCCTGGCGGACACGGCAGGGCAGCGGGCAGAATGCCCGTGCCGCAGGTCACAGCGCTTCCGAGCAGCGAGACAGGAAGGCCGCCGACCGACCGCGACCGATAAACTGTTCCTGGACGACGCCGGGCGCAGCCCCCGTCCCGTCCGCCAATGATCAGCCAGCAGCCGCTGCAACCTCAGGGAGCGTTGTGTCCCGTCGTCTTTTCACCTCGGAGTCCGTGACCGAAGGACATCCCGACAAGATCGCTGACCAGATCAGCGACACCATTCTCGACGCGCTTCTGCGGGAGGACCCGACGTCCCGGGTCGCCGTGGAGACGTTGATCACCACCGGTCTGGTGCATGTGGCCGGAGAGGTCACCACCAAGACGTACGCGCCGATTCCGCAGCTGGTCCGCGAGAAGATCCTGGAGATCGGCTACGACTCCTCGAAGAAGGGCTTCGACGGCGCCTCCTGCGGTGTGTCGGTGTCGATCGGGGCGCAGTCCCCGGACATCGCGCAGGGCGTCGACACGGCGTACGAGAACCGGGTCGAGGGCGACGACGACGAGCTGGACCGTCAGGGCGCCGGTGACCAGGGCCTGATGTTCGGCTACGCGACGGACGAGACGCCGACGCTGATGCCGCTGCCGATCTTCCTCGCGCACCGCCTGTCCAAGCGCCTCTCCGATGTCCGCAAGAACGGGACGATCCCCTACCTGCGTCCCGACGGAAAGACCCAGGTCACCATCGAGTACGACGGTGACAAGGCGGTCCGGCTGGACACGGTGGTCGTCTCCTCGCAGCACGCGAGCGACATCGACCTGGAGTCGCTGCTGACCCCGGACATCCGCGAGTTCGTCGTGGAGCCGGAGCTGAAGGCGCTGCTCGACGAGGGCATCAAGCTGGACACCGACGGCTACCGCCTGCTGGTCAACCCGACCGGGCGTTTCGAGATCGGCGGCCCGATGGGCGACGCCGGCCTCACCGGCCGCAAGATCATCATCGACACGTACGGCGGCATGGCCCGCCACGGCGGCGGTGCCTTCTCGGGCAAGGACCCCTCGAAGGTGGACCGTTCGGCGGCGTACGCGATGCGCTGGGTCGCCAAGAACGTGGTGGCGGCCGGGCTCGCCTCGCGCTGCGAGGTCCAGGTGGCGTACGCCATCGGCAAGGCCGAGCCGGTCGGTCTCTTCGTCGAGACCTTCGGCACCGCCAAGGTCGACACCGAGAAGATCGAGAAGGCGATCGACGAGGTCTTCGACCTCCGTCCGGCCGCCATCATCCGCGACCTCGACCTGCTCCGCCCGATCTACGCCCAGACGGCGGCCTACGGTCACTTCGGCCGCGAACTCCCCGACTTCACCTGGGAGCGCACCGACCGCGTGGACGCCCTGCGCACGGCGGCGGGCCTGTAGGTCCCAGCGCCGTACCCGCACGCACCGACGAAGTCCGGTCTCCCGTCGGGGGGCCGGACTTCGGCGTTGCGGGGCGCAGGAACAGCCCGCGACGGACGCGGCGGGCGGCCGGTTCCCGGGCGGCCGCGCGACGGGCGCCGCCCGTCGTTGTCAGTGCCGTGCGGTAAAAATGCAGGTGTGAGCGGCGAGGACGGGGACCGGGACGGCGGTGCGGAGGGTGCGCCGCCGGAGCAGCTTGCGCTCATCCGGGAGAGCGTGCGGCAGGCCAAGGGCCCCCGCGCCAAGCCCCGGACCTGGCGGGGGGCGGCGCTCGCCGAGCGGCTGCCCGTCGCCCGGGTGCTGGTCGACAAGGGCGTCCTGCACCTCGACCGCTACTTCGACTACGCCGTGCCCGAGGAACTCGACGCCGACGCGCAGCCCGGGGTGCGGGTCCGGGTGCGGTTCGGGGCCGGGCGGCACCGGGTGCGGGACGGGCGCCGCGAGGGCGGGGGACTCATCGACGGCTTCCTCGTGGAGCGGCTCCCCGAGTCCGACTACGCCGGGCCGCTCGCCGCACTGGCCCAGGTCGTCTCACCGGAGCGCGTGCTGAGCGAGGAACTCCTCGGACTCGCCCGCGCCGTCGCCGACCGGTACGCCGGAAGCCTCGCCGACGTGCTCCAACTGGCCGTGCCGCCGCGCAGCGCCCGGGCCGAACAGAAACCGTCGCCCGCCCCGCTGCCGGTGCCGGAGGCGCCCGCCGTGGGGACCTGGGCGCGGTACGAGCGGGGGGCCGGGTTCCTGGAGGCGCTCGCCACGGGAGGTGCGCCGAGGGCCGTGTGGAACGCGCTGCCCGGACCCGAGTGGTGCGAGGAACTGGCGCGGGCCGTCGCCGCGACGCTCGCGTCCGGGCGCGGAGCGCTCGTCGTCGTCCCGGACGGACGGGCCGCCGCCCGGGTCGACGCCGCGCTGACGGCCCTGCTCGGTACGGGACACCACGCGCTGCTCACCGCCGAGGCCGGGCCCGAGAAGCGGTACCGGCAGTGGCTGGCCGTCCGGCGGGGCTCCGTGCGCGCGGTGGTGGGGACCCGGGCCGCGATGTTCGCCCCGGTCCGCGCTCTCGGACTCGTCGCGATCTGGGAGGACGGGGACGACAGCCACAGCGAGCAGCACGCCCCGCAGCCGCACGCGCGCGAAGTGCTGCTGCTCCGGGCGGCGCAGGACAAGTGCGCTTTCCTGCTGGGGAGTTGGAGCTGCACGGTGGAGGCCGCACAGCTGGTGGAGAGCGGCTGGGCCGGACCGCTGGTCGCCGTTCGCGAGCAGGTGCGGCAGTCGGCTCCGCTGGTGCGGACGGTGGGGGACGGGGACCTCGCGCGGGACGAGGCCGCCCGGGCCGCCCGGCTGCCCACGCTGGCCTGGCAGGCCGTGCGGGAGGGGCTGAAGCACGGGCCCGTACTGGTACAGGTGCCCCGGCGCGGATACGTGCCGCGGATGGCCTGCGCCCAGTGCCGGGCGGCGGCGCGCTGCCGGCACTGCGCCGGCCCGCTGGAGGCGCACGACGCCGGGGCGCTGGGTTGCGCCTGGTGCGGTCGCGCGGAGACCGCGTGGCACTGCCCCGAGTGCGGGGGGTTCCGGCTGCGCGCCCAGATCGTCGGGGCGCGGCGGACGGCCGAGGAGCTGGGGCGGGCGTTCCCGGCGGTGCCGGTGCGCACGTCGGGGCGCGAGCAGGTGCTGGACACGGTGCCGGGGACGCCCGCGCTGGTGGTCAGCACCCCCGGGGCCGAGCCGGTCGCCGACGGGGGGTACGCGGCGGCCCTGTTGCTCGACGGCTGGGCCATGGTCGGACGGCCGGACCTGCGGGCCGGGGAGGACGCGCTGCGGCGGTGGATCGGGGCGAGCGCGCTGGTGCGGCCGCAGGGTGCCGGGGGGACGGTGGTCGTGGTCGCGGAGCCCACGTTGCGGCCGGTGCAGGCGCTGGTGCGGTGGGATCCCGTCGGGCACGCGGTGCGGGAACTCTCCGAGCGGGCGGAGCTGGGGTTTCCGCCGGTGTCACGGATGGCCGCGGTCACCGGGTCAGGGGAGGCGGTGGCAGACTTCCTCGCTGCGGTCGAACTGCCCCCGGATGCCCAGGTGTTGGGGCCGGTGCCGGTCGCGGACGCGGTGATCGGGCGCCCGAGACGCGCGGGCGGGCCGCCGCTCGGGGAGCACTGGGAGCGGGCTCTGGTGCGGGTACGCCCGGGGAGCGGGGCCGCGTTGGCCGCCGCGCTGAAGGCCGCGCAGGCGGCCCGGATGGCCAGGGGCGGCGACGAACCGGTGCGGGTGCGGATCGATCCCCCGGACATCGGCTGACGGCCGCCCGCGGTGGGCCGCGCACCTTGATCGGGTCTGCGTCGTCCGCCCAACCCCCTTCCGTGCAAAGCCCGTTGACCGTCCTCACGAGGCTGACCTCCGCGCGTGCCCATAACAACAGCTGCCTCCCGGTCGCACTCCGGGAGGCAGTCGAGGCAGTCGAGACAAGTAGGCGGTGGGGGTGGTGCGGAGGGGCTTCCGGCGGGACTCAGCCGTTGCGCGGGCCGGGGAACGCCGTCGGCCTGGCTTCCTCGCGGAGGGTGGTGGGGCTGCCGGCCGTCGGCTGGGCGGGCATGGAGCGGGCCGCCGGGACCGTGGGCATCGTGGGCATCGGGGGGAGGCCGGTGTTGACGCCGACCGGGCGGGTCACCGCGGCCTCGGTCGTGCGCTCGGCGTCGGCCGCGGCCTGGGCGGCGGCACGCCGGGCACCGTAACGGCGGTGCACCGCCTGCTTGGTGACCCCGAGGGCCGAACCGACCGCGTCCCACGAGAAGCCGAGCGAGCGGTCGAAGTCCACGGCGGCGGTGACCAGGGTCTCGACGCTGTCCCGCAGTTCCTGGGCGAGCCGGACCGTCGGGGCGGGAGCACGCCCGTAGACGACGAAGCCCGTGGAGGGGCCCGAGCGGCGCGGGCGGTAGACGTTGCCCAGCTGGGCGGTGAGTGTGCGCAGTGCGTCCACCTGCCGGCGGACCCGCTCGATGTCCCGCACCAGCAAGTGCAGGCTGGCCCGAGCCTGGGCGTCGTGGGTTGCGTGGTCGGCCATGAACAAGCCTCTCGAACAGGCGTTGAAAAGGATCGGGCCGCGCGCTCGCGGCCCGCTGTGGTCAACTCTTTCTTGACCAACGCGGATTCGCTCCGCTGGTCACGCAGCGGGGGCGTACGGACATGTGCGTACGCCCTCCCCGCTGCCCGCGCACTACCTGTCCGACCGCCTCGGGCGGCCGTGCCGTCGGGGCCATAGACTGGTGCGCTGCCCGCAGTCGTTCCGCCCGAGAGGCCCGAACCCACCCATGAAGCTGGTCTTCGCCGGTACCCCCGAGGTCGCCGTTCCCGCCCTGGACGCCCTGATCGCCTCCGGGCGGCACGAGGTGGCCGCCGTCGTCACGCGCCCCGACGCGCCGGCCGGGCGCGGGCGCAGGCTGGTCGCGAGTCCCGTCGCCGAGCGGGCCGCCGAGGCGGGGATCGAGGTGCTCAGGCCCCTCAAGCCCAAGGACCCGGAGTTCCTCGAGCGGCTGCGGGAGATCGCCCCCGACTGCTGCCCCGTCGTCGCCTACGGCGCCCTGCTGCCCCGGGTCGCCCTCGACATCCCCGCGCACGGCTGGGTCAACCTGCACTTCTCGCTGCTGCCCGCCTGGCGCGGCGCCGCCCCCGTGCAGCACTCCGTCATGTCCGGGGACGAGATCACCGGCGCCTCCACCTTCCTCATCGAGGAGGGACTCGACTCCGGGCCCGTCTACGGCACCGTCACCGAGGAGATCCGGCCCACCGACACCAGCGGCGACCTCCTCACCCGACTCGCGTTCGCCGGCTCCGGCCTGCTCGCCGCGACCATGGACGGCATCGAGGACGGCACCCTGAAGGCCGTACCGCAGCCGCACGACGGCGTCACCCTCGCCCCGAAGATCAGTGTCGAGGACGCCAGGATCGACTGGACCGCGCCCGCCCTGCGGGTCGACCGGGTGGTGCGCGGTTGCACGCCCGCCCCCGGCGCCTGGACCGTCTTCCGGGGCGAGCGGCTCAAGCTCGTCCACGTCGTGCCGGTCCCCGGGCGGGACGACCTCGCGCCCGGCGCGCTCGCCGCCGGCAAGAACAACGTGTACGTCGGCACCGGTTCGTACGCCGTCGAGCTGCTGTGGGTGCAGGCCCAGGGCAAGAAGCCGATGCGCGCGGCGGACTGGGCCCGCGGGGCGCGGATCGCCGACGGCGAGAGCCTCGGAGGCGGTCTCGCGGGCTGACTCCCCGCGCACGGGCCCGGCGGTGCGACGTAGGCTGGGCGCACATCTCGGCCAGAAAACCGGAGCACCTTTTTCGTGAGCGAGCAGTCCGCCCGGCCCCGTAAACCGGGCAAGCCCTACCGCCGGCCCCAGAAGGACCCCGTCCGTTTCCTCGCCTTCGAAGCGCTGCGGGCGGTGGACGAACGGGACGCGTACGCCAACCTCGTGCTGCCGCCGCTGCTGCGCAAGGCGCGCGAGAAGGAGGGGCCGGAGAAGTTCGACGCCCGGGACGCGGCGCTCGCGACCGAGCTGGTCTACGGGACGCTGCGCCGGCAGGGCACGTACGACGCGATCATCTCGGCCTGTGTCGACCGGCCGCTGCGCGAGGTCGACCCGCCGGTGTTGGACGTGCTGAGCCTCGGCGTGCACCAGTTGCTGGGAACGCGCATCCCGACCCACGCGGCCGTCTCCGCCTCCGTCGAGCTGGCCCGGGTCGTCCTCGGCGACGGACGGGCCAAGTTCGTCAACGCCGTGCTGCGGAAGGTCGCGCAGGACGATCTCGACACCTGGATCGAGCGGGTGGCACCGCCCTACGACGAGGACCCCGAGGACCATCTCGCCGTCGTGCACTCGCACCCGCGGTGGGTGGTCTCCGCGCTGTGGGACTCGCTGGGCGGCGGCCGGACCGGCATCGAGGAGTTGCTGGCGGCCGACAACGAACGGCCCGAGGTGACCCTCGTCGCCCGCCCCGGCCGGGCCACCACGGACGAGCTGCTCCGCGAGGAGGCCGCGCTGCCGGGCCGCTGGTCGCCGTATGCCGTGCGGCTCAGTGAGGGCGGTGAGCCCGGTGCCGTCGACGCCGTGCGCCAGGGCCGGGCGGGGGTGCAGGACGAGGGCAGTCAGCTCGTCGCGCTCGCGCTGGCCAACGCCCCGCTGGACGGCCCCGACGAGAAGTGGCTCGACGGGTGCGCCGGGCCCGGCGGCAAGGCCGCCCTGCTCGCCGCGCTCGCCGCCGGGCGCGGCGCCGCGCTGCTCGCCGCCGAGAAGCTGCCGCACCGCGCGAGCCTGGTCGCGAAGACGCTCGCCGGGAACCCCGGGCCCTACCAGGTCATCGCCGCCGACGGAACCCGGCCGCCGTGGCTCCCCGGCACCTTCGACCGGGTGCTGATGGACGTGCCCTGCACGGGTCTCGGCGCGCTGCGCCGGCGCCCCGAGGCGCGCTGGCGGCGCCGCCCGGAGGATCTGGAGAGATTCGCGCCGCTGCAAAGGGAGTTGCTGCGCACCGCGCTCGACTCCGTACGGGTCGGCGGGGTCGTCGGGTACGCCACCTGCTCGCCCCACCTCGCCGAGACGCGGGCGGTGGTGGACGACGTCCTCAAGCAGTACCCGCACACCGAACTGATCGACGCCCGCCCGCTCCTGCCGGACGTGCCGGCGCTGGGCGAGGGGCCCGACGTACAGCTGTGGCCGCACCTGCACGGGACCGACGCCATGTACCTGGCGCTCGTCCGCCGGACCGGCTGACCCACAGGTGAGTGGTGCGCCGGGGCGGACCCCGGTGGCGTCTGATGCGCGCCCGGAGCGGCCGACCCGGCATCGGGGCGAACAACCGTCCCCAGTCGTGGCAGGCTTGGGGCATGGCCGTGCAGATCAACCCCAGCATCCTGTCCGCCGACTTCGCCCGTCTCGCCGAGGAGGCGAAGGCGGTCGAAGGGGCGGACTGGCTCCATGTCGACGTCATGGACAACCACTTCGTGCCGAACCTCACGCTCGGGGTGCCCGTCGTGGAGTCACTGGCGCGGGCGACGGACACCCCGCTGGACTGCCATCTGATGATCGCGGACGTCGACCGGTGGGCACCGCAGTACGTCGAGGCGGGCGCCTCCTCCGTCACCTTCCACGTCGAGGCGGCCGCCGCACCCGTGCGGCTCGCCCGGGAGATCCGGGCGAAGGGGGCCCGTGCCTCCATGGCGCTCAAGCCGGCGACGCCGATCGAGCCGTACGAGGATCTGCTGCCCGAGCTGGACATGCTGCTGATCATGACCGTCGAGCCGGGCTTCGGCGGCCAGGCGTTCCTCGACATCATGCTGCCGAAGATCCGCCGGACCCGGGAGCTGATCGGCAAGCACGGACTCGACCTCTGGCTCCAGGTCGACGGAGGGGTTTCGGCGTCGACGATCGAGCGGTGCGCGGAGGCGGGGGCGGATGTGTTCGTCGCCGGTTCGGCCGTCTACGGGGCATCGGACCCGGCCCAGGCGGTACGTGCACTGCGCACCCAGGCGGAGGCGGTCACTGCCAAGGCGTCCTGGGCGTGCGACCACTGAACGGCAGGTATATGAACGGCGGCCTTCGAGGCTGATCAAATGCGCCGCATCTGCGAGGATGAACGGCGTATCCAGAGTGTGAACAGCAGTGAGGAGAACGCCGTGTCGGGTATGTCGGCGGGCCGGTCAGCCATGCGGATGGGACCCGCTGAGCTGGTGCAGGCGGCGGCCATGGCCCGCCGCTTCTACCTGGAGGGCAAATCCAAGATCCAGATCGCCGAGGAGTTCGGCGTCAGCCGCTTCAAGGTGGCCCGGGTCCTGGAGACCGCTCTCGAACGGGATCTCGTCCGGATCGAGATCCGGGTGCCGGCCGAGCTGGACGCGGAGCGCTCCGACGCGCTGCGCGCCCGCTACGGTCTGCGGCACGCCGTCGTGGTGGAGTCCCCGGCCGACGCCGAGGAGTCGCCCGACCCCGAGAACCTCGGCGAGGTCGCTGCCGACCTGCTCGGCGAACTGGTGGACGAGGGCGCTGTGCTGGGCCTCGCCTGGGGCCGGTCCACCATTCACATGGCGGCCGCCCTCGACCGGCTGCCGCCTTGCACGGTCGTCCAGCTGACGGGGGTGTACGACGCCGGGACCGCCGAGCGCGGCTCGGTCGAGGCGGTACGGCGGGCGGCGCAGGTGTCGGGCGGCGACGCCCACCCCATCTACGCGCCGATGCTGCTGCCGGACGCGGCGACCGCGGTGGCGCTGCGCCACCAGACGGGGATCGCCCGGGCCTTCGAGTACTTCGACAAGGTCACCGTCGCCTGTGTCTCCATCGGCTCCTGGGAGCCGGGCATCTCCACGGTGTACGACATGCTCAGCGATGAGGAGCGGGCCCACTACTCCACCCTGGGTGTCGCCGCCGAGACGTCCGCCCACCTCTTCGACGCCGAGGGCCGCCGGGTCGGCCGGGACCTGGGCGAGCGGTGCATCACCGTCAAGGCGGACCAGTTGCGCCGTATCCCCGAGGTGGTCGCGATCGCGGGCGGGCAGCGGAAGGCGGCGGCGATCGACGCCGTCCTGCGGTCCGGGCTCGTCACCAGCCTGGTGACGGACACGTCCGCCGCGGACTATCTGATGACGGCGGGCAGCCCGCCCAAGTCGGCGCTCAGCCGCACCGACCCCGACGGCCCCTGACCCACACCGGCGCCGTCCGGCCGTGGTGGCATCCGCGTGATGCCACCACGGCCGGACCTCGGGATGAACCTCCGCCGTGGCGGGCCGCGTTGACCGTAGACACCAATGCCGGCCGGGCAACTCTCGTCACGCAGAACCGCGTTGACTTTCTGCGCCTGGCCCGGGTCGCGAGCGGCCCGCCCTGGTACGCGAGTTCACCCACCGCATCCGCTCCCGGCCGGTGCGGCGAGAGTGCGTGCATGGCGTCACGACGGGGCGACTGTTGCCCCTTGCGGCACTAGCGCGCCGCGGGCTCCTCGTGCGCGGCGGCTCGTCCTCGGAGGGTGACGAGGGCCAGCAGCGCGGAGAAGAGGGCGGCCGTGCCGCAGACGACGAAGCCCACGGAGTAGCCGTGGCCGAGGGCGTCCAGCGCGAGCGGATGCAGGTCGGCCAGTTTCGGCGAGGCCGCCGAGGCGCCGTTGACCGCCAGCGGGCCGCCCTCCTCCAGTACGGCCGTGCCCGCGCCCTTCAGCGCCGGGGGCAGCGCGGAGCCGTGCAGTGAGGTGGAGAAGCTGCCGGCCGCGCGGCTCAGGGCCACGGCGCCGATGACGGCCGGGCCGAGGGTGAAGCCGAAGTCGCGCAGCAGGTTGGTGGTGGCGCTCGCCATGCCCGCCAGGTGTACGGGCACGGTGTTGACGGCGGTCGCGGTGATCGACGACACGGTGATCGCGAAGCCGAGGCCGACCAGGCCGAGCGGCAGGATCAGCGAGGTGAAGGCGGTGTCGGTGATCGGGAGGGTGGCCGCCCAGTAGTCGCCCGCACCGATCAGCAGCAGCCCCGCCCCCAGCAGCAGCCCCGGCGCCACGGTCCTCAGCAGCCGCTCGGTCAGCGGCAGCATCACCAGCGCGATCCCGTTGAGCAGGACGAACGCCAGGGCCGTCCGCATCGGTGCCTGGTCCTGCACCGGGCCGAGGCGGATGCTGACCGAGTAGGCGGTGCCGAGGAAGGCGAACATGCCGACCACCGCCACGACCGAGGCCACCGCGAAGGCCCGGTTGCCGAACAGGTCCAGGCGCAGCAGCGGGGACTTGGCGCGCTTCTCGGCCAGGACGAACGCGGCCAGGAACACGGCCGCCAGGACGAAGGCGAGAACGATCGAGGGGGAGGCCCAGCCGTCCGTCGGGCCCTGGATGATCGCGTAGAGCAGCGAGAAGAGGCCCAGACCGATACTGAGCTGACCCGCGATGTCGAGTGAACGCCCTTCTGGCGCACTGGAGTTGACGGCGAACAGGGCGCTGACGGCGGCGCTCGCCGCGGCGACGGCGGTGACCACCACGAAGGACCAGCGCCACGAGCCGTAGGTGGCGGTGACGCCGCCGAGCAGCGGGGCGAGGAAGCCGCCGGTGGAGAGCAGGGCGGCCCACATCGCGATGACCCGGGCGCGTTGCGCGGGCGAGGTGGTGCCGGCCGCCAGGATGGCGAGCGAGGTCGGGAAGAGCGCCGCCGCGCCCAGCCCGGCCAGGGCCTGTCCGGTCCAGAGCTGGTGGATGCCGGAGGCGGTGGCGCTGACCAGTTCGCCCGCGGCCAGCAGCAGGGCGCCGCCGACCAGCAGGCGTTTGCGGCCGAAGAGGTCACCGAGCAGGCCGAAGGTCAGCTCCAGTACGGCGACCGGGAGCAGGAAGGCGTCGGAGATCCAGGTGAGCTGGGAGCCGACCGGGTGCAGGTCGGACTGGAACAGCCCGTTGAGGGTGGCCGGTATGGCCAGGCCGATCTGGGCGAGGCAGACGGCGAGGAGACCGGCGACCAGGGTGCCTGTGGCCAGGCCCCGTCCGGTGGCGGTCGGCGCGGTGGGTTCGGTCGTCATCGACACGGTGGACTCCTGGGGCGTGCGGGCTGCTGCGGGGTGACGGCGGGGTGACGGCGGGGTGATGGCGGGCTCGGGGTCGGCGACCACCGGTCGGACGGCTCGGCCGGTGGTCGGTGAGGGCGGCACGGCCGAGGCCCCACGACTCGGCGCCCGCCTGGGGTGGGCGGGCGCTGAGAATGTAGGTCTCTTTTTTTATGGCCGTCAATAGATTGACCAATAATGGGACAGCCGGGTCCCCGGAGTGGGCGCACGGAGCCCGCGGGCTCAGCCCAGCGTCAGGGTGTCGAGCAGCCGGGCCGCGGCGCGCGCCGCCGGGCGCTCCCAGCGGCTGGCCAGGCCGCGGAAGACGGTCTCCGCCTCCGCGGCGGGCCAGTCCCCGGGCAGGTGCTCGGCGGGCAGATGCGGGTCCCGTCGGACCAGATCCAGCCAGTCGGTGTGGAGCAGGAGCTGGCCGGCGAGCTCGTCGCCGGAGGCCGCGGCGGGCAGCGGGTCGGTGCGGTCCCAGCGCTCCAGGAACGCCCGGTACCTCGCCCCGATGGCCGGGACGTCGAAGGCCTGCTCCAGCACCTGGCGCACGTCGGTCGGCGACTCCACCTCCGCCCGGAACACCCGCAGGTGCGCCTCCAGCCCGAGACCCGCCACCATCTCGCGGACGTCGACGCGCGCCGGGGCCACCCACATGCCGTTCTGCAGCGGGCCGAAGCCCGCCCAGAGCAGGCGGGAGCGCAGGTCGTGCCGTTCGCGGCTCCACGCCTCGGGCAGCGAGAAGCCGACCATCGTCCACCGGCCGTCCCAGTCCCGGTTCACCGCGCCGGTGCGCCAGATCCGGTCCCGGCCGTCCGTCAGTACCTGAACGGCGTGCGGGGTCAGCCCGAAGTAGGTCTTGCGGCCCTGGCGGCTGCGTTCCAGCAGGCCGCGTTTGACCATCCGGTTGAGGGTGGTCCGGACCGCCTCCTCGGTGTTGCCCAGCCGTCCGAGCGCGGCGATCACGCTGCCCGTCGACACGGCGATGGGCCGCCCCAGCACATGAGCGCCGAAGAAGGTGAGCATCAGGGACTGGGTGCGCGGCTCGGGACCGCTCTCGGCGGTGGCTCCGGCGGCGACATCGACACTGGTCACCGGCACAGCGTAGGCCGGTACGGGGCGACCTCCGCCGTCGACCCGCGAACCGTGTCACTTCCGTGACGGCGATCGACGTAAAGAACAAGGTCGGTGCGGGGCGTATGTCAGGGGAGGTGCGCGGGCGCCGGACCGGGGCATCAGAAGGTAGGTTGCGGAGGCGATCGCGGCTCAACAGGGCGCGCGCGCCCGCGCATTGTCACCGGACAGGGCGGCCGGATCCACTCCACCGGTGATCACTACAAGTCGTTCGGGGTGGTACGGAGATGACGGAACTCGTGGTCACGCTCGACCTCCACGGGGTCAGGGACAAGGACGGCCTGATGGACCGCTGCGTCCGCGCGCTGGAGCTGCCCGACTGGTTCGGCCGCAATTGGGACGCCCTCGCCGACTCCCTCACCGACCACTCCGTCTGGCCCGAGGCCGCCGCCGAGCAGGGGCTGTGGATCGTCGTACGGAACTGGCACGGGTACGCGAAGGCGCGGCCCGAGGAGTGGGCGACCGCCCTCGACGTGTTCGGTGGGGCGGTGGACCTGGTACCCGGGCTCGCCGTCCTGCTCGCCGTCGGAGGTTCCTCCAAGGACGCCTCTGACCTGCCTGGATGATGGTACGGGGCGGTGCGTTCCGGTCGGCATGGGACAATGAGGTACGTGCTCTTCCCCTTGGCCGGCCGGTCCGGGGGCCACCTCTGATCGACTGGGATGTGCAGCACGTGCGTTTCCTCAACGACATCCAGCCCCCGTACGACCTGACGTACGACGACGTGTTCATGGTGCCGCGCCGTAGCGCCGTCGGTTCGCGGCAGGGTGTGGACCTCCGCTCCCCGGACGGCACCGGCACCACGATCCCGCTGGTCGTCGCCAACATGACCGCCATCGCCGGACGCCGCATGGCCGAGACCGTGGCCCGGCGCGGCGGGCTCGTGGTCGTCCCGCAGGACATCCCGATCGACGTCGTCACCGAGGTCGTCTCCTGGGTGAAGAGCCGCCATCTGGTGCTGGACACCCCGATCCGGCTGGTCCCGCACCAGACCGTCGCCGACGCGCTGGCCCTGCTGCCCAAGCGCGCGCACAACGCCGGCGTGGTCGTCGACGAGGAGCAGCGGCCGGTCGGTGTGGTCACCGACGCCGACCTGTCCGGCGTGGACCGCTTCACCCAGCTCTCCGAGGTCATGTCCCGGGACCTGCTGTTGCTCGACGCGGACATCGACCCGCGTGAGGCGTTCAACCGGCTCGACGGCGCCAACCGCCGCTACGCCCCCGCCGTCGACCGGGACGGCCGGCTCGCCGGCATCCTCACCCGCAAGGGCGCCCTGCGCGCCACGCTCTACTCGCCGGCCGTCGACGCGGACGGCAGGCTGCGGGTCGCCGCCGCCGTGGGCATCAACGGCGATGTGGCCGGCAAGGCCAAGCAGCTGCTCGACGCGGGCGTCGACACGCTCGTCATCGACACCGCGCACGGCCACCAGGAGTCGATGATCAGCGCGGTCCGTACGGTCCGCGCGCTCGACCCGCGGGTGCCCCTCGCGGCCGGCAACATCGTCGCCGCCGAGGGCGTCAGGGACCTCGTCGAGGCGGGCGCCGACATCATCAAGATCGGTGTCGGACCTGGCGCGATGTGCACCACCCGCATGATGACCGGCGTCGGCCGGCCGCAGTTCTCGGCCGTGGCGGAGTGCGCCGCCGAGGCGAGGAAGCACGGCAAGCACGTGTGGGCCGACGGCGGTGTCCGCCACCCCCGCGATGTCGCCATGGCCCTCGCCGCCGGTGCCTCGAACGTGATGATCGGCTCCTGGTTCGCGGGCACCTACGAGTCCCCTGGCGACCTCCAGCAGGACGCCGACGGCCGCCTCTACAAGGAGTCGTTCGGCATGGCGTCCGCCCGCGCGGTCCGCAACCGCACCTCGGACGAGTCGGCCTACGACCGCGCCCGCAAGGCGCTCTTCGAGGAGGGCATCTCCACCTCCCGCATGTACCTCGACCCGGGCCGGCCGGGCGTCGAGGACCTGATCGACTCGATCATCGCGGGCGTCCGCTCCTCCTGCACCTACGCCGGCGCCGGCTCGTTGGAGGAGTTCGCCGAGAAGGCGATCGTCGGCATCCAGAGCGCGGCCGGCTACGCCGAGGGCAAGCCGCTCCACGCCAGCTGGAGCTGAGGCCCAACTCCCGCGTGCACGACTCGTGTTGATCCCCACCCGGGTCACCCGGAAGTCGTCCGCGGGCGTCGGCCCACCGTCCGCGGGCCGCGGCGCCCTCTCGCTGGAGCGGCTGGAGCGCCGTTCGGGGGGTCGCGCGGCCCGCGCCACGGACGCCCGCGCCACGAACGCCCCTGCCCGGCCACGACGCCCGGCCACGACGCCCGCACGTCCGGACAGCGGGTGGTCCGCCGGCCGGTACCTGGGCGGTCCGCGGAATCCGGATGGCCGTCGGGCTCGTGTTCTACTTCGTATACGGCTTTCGCCGGTCCCGGCAGGCACCACCCGAAATGTGATCAACCCCTGTGCTGAACGAACTCGACGAACGCATCGTGCACGCCCTCGCCGAGGACGCCCGCCGCTCCTTCGCGGACATCGGGCACCTGGTCGGGCTCTCCGCGCCGGCCGTGAAACGCCGGGTGGACCGGCTGCGCGCCACCGGTGCCATCACCGGCTTCACGGTGCGGGTGGACCCCTCGGCGCTCGGCTGGCAGACCGAGGGCTTCGTGGAGATCTACTGCCGGCACAACACCTCGCCCGAGACCATCCGACGGGGCCTGGAGCGCTACCAGGAGGTGGTGGCGGCATCCACCGTCACCGGTGACGCGGACGCGGTCGTGCAGGTCTTCGCCGCCGACATGCGCCACTTCGAGCGGGTCCTGGAACGGATCGCGGGGGAGCCGTTCGTGGAGCGGACGAAGTCGGTGCTGGTGCTCTCGCCGCTGCTGCGCCGCTTCTCGTCCGGCCCGCCGGCGTAGCCGCTCACTCCACCGGTTTGCGGGCCAGCGCGTTGTTCCCGATCGAGTTGTGCACGCTGAAGCTCACGGCGTCCGAGCGGTAGCGGTCGTCCGACCACTCCACCGGGCGCCCCTCGCGGGTCGTGGTCACCCGGCGCACCCGCAGCAGCGGACTGGTGCGCCGCACGCCGAGCAGTTCGGCGTCGCGGGCGCCGGCCGACACCGCGTCGATGACATGCTCGCCGTAGGCGAAGACCAGGCCGGTGTCGTCGAAGAGGCGCTGGGTGACGGACGGGCAGTCGGCCTCGATCACCTCGACGGCGGGGGCGATCCAGCCGGCGTACACGGTCCGCTCCAGGAGCACCGGTCCACCGTCCAGGCCGCGTACCCTCAGGACGTGCAACACCGTTGACTCCGGGGGAAGTTGGAGGCGCGTGAGGTCCTCCTTGGTGGCCGGCCGGTAGCTCTGCGCGACCACCCGGCCGGTCGCCTCGTGGCCCATCGCGCGGGCCCACTGGGCGAAGCTGCGCAGTTCGGCGAAGCTCTGGCTGCGGCGGCTGGCCAGGACCATCCGGCGGGCGCCCTGACGGGAGCCGATCAGGCCCTCGGCGGTGAGGGTCGCGACGGCTTGGCGGACCGTACCGCGCGAGACGCCGTAGTGGGCGGCGAGGTCCGTCTCGGTGGGCAGCAGACTGCCGACCGTGTACTCCTCGCGGTCGATCGCCCGGCGCAGCTCGTCGGCGATCTCCTCGTGTCGCGCCGTCATGCTTCCCCTCTGAGTCGGTCACTGTGCACAGCGTGAGCAGCCTAAATCCAGTTCCGCCCGCGGTCCGTCGCCGTCGGGACTGTGCAGAGAACCGGGGTCCAGGGTTCCGGCGGCGTTCATGGACCGGACACCGTGGACGGGCGTACTGAGGCCGACTTGTTCGGACAGGTTCCCGCTTCATCCTCACCCTTGTGGCGCACTCCGGCGCTGCTCGGCCCGTCCCGCGCGGTCGCCGACACGGTGCTCGACGCCCTCGGCGCCGGCCGGTTCGCGGTCTCCGTCACCGCCGACGACACCGGGCGGACCAAGCCCGCCCCCGACCCCTACCTCGCCGCCTGCCACGCCCTCGGCGTCGATCCGGCCGCCTGCGTCGCCGTCGAGGACACCCAGGTCGGCGTCAGCTCCGCGGAGGCGGCGGGGTGCGCGGTGCTCGCGGTGCCCTCGCTCGCGCCGATCGACCCCGGCGCCGGGCCGGACCGTACGGGCCGGCCTGGTCGGGGTCGCCCCCGCCGACCTGCGCGCGATGGTGACGTACGCACTCCGGTCATGAGCTGAACCCGCGGCCCGGCGGCAGGCGTGGCGGGGGCGCAGGGGGGGTGGCGCAACGAATCTCCGGGGAGCGGCGGACGGACGCAACGTTTCGCCGGTCGGTGCGCAACGGGTGCTCCTTGTTCGGGGGTCGCCGCCGACCGTACCGTCTGAGTGACCCCCGAACCCCTCCGTACCGGTGAGGAACCCGCATGCGCACCGCCCTGCTCCAGAGCTCCGGCCGGCCCGGCTCCGTCGCCGCGAACCTCAGGGTTCTCGACGAGGCGGCGGAGCGGGCCGCCGCCGCGGGAGCCGAGCTGCTGGCCGTGCCGGAGCTGTTCCTGACCGGGTACGCGATCGGCGACGACGTCGCCCGGCTCGCCGAGCCGGCCGACGGCGAGTCGGCCGACGCGGTCGCCGAGACCGCCTCCCGGTACGGCCTCGCCATCGCCTACGGCTACCCCGAGCGTGCGGACGAGGACGGCCCCACCGTCCACAACTCGGCCCAGCTGATCTCCGCCGACGGCAGCCGCCTCGCCAACCACCGCAAGACCCACCTCTACGGCCGCTTCGAGCGCGACCACTTCACCCCGGGCGAACAGTCCGTCACTCAGGCCGAGTTGAACGGCCTCCGCGTCGGACTGATGATCTGTTACGAGGTCGAGTTCCCGGAGTACGTCCGCGCCCACGCCCTCGCCGGTACCGACCTCCTCCTGGTGCCGACCGCGCAGATGCATCCGTTCCAGTTCGTCGCCGAGTCCGTCGTCCCGGTGCGCGCGTTCGAGAACCAGATGTACGTCGCGTATGTCAACCGGACCGGCGTGGAAGGGGAGTTCGACTTCGTCGGCCTCTCCGCCCTGGCCGGTCCCGACGGAGTCGCCCGCGCCCGCGCGGGCCGCGCCGCCGAACTGCTGCTGGCCGACGTGGACCCCGCGTTCCTGGCCGCCTCCCGCGAGGCGAACCCGTACCTGACGGACCGGCGCCCCGGCCTCTACCGGTCCCTCGTCTGAACTTCCCCTCCGCTCACCGCAGTTCTGTCGCAAGGAGTCCGTACCCCATGACGTCCACGGTGCCCAACGCCGTCCAGCACGCCGACGCGCAGCAGCCGCCGATCACCATGTTCGGGCCGGACTTCCCGTACGCCTACGACGACTTCCTCGCCCACCCGGCGGGTCTCGGCCAGATACCCGCGACCGAGCACGGCACCGAAATCGCGGTCGTCGGCGGCGGTCTCTCCGGCATCGTGGCGGCCTACGAGCTGATGAAGATGGGCCTGAAGCCCGTCGTCTACGAGGCCGACCGGATCGGCGGCCGACTGCGCACGGTCGGCTTCGAGGGGTGCGACCCGTCCCTCACCGCCGAGATGGGCGCGATGCGCTTCCCGCCGTCCTCCACCGCGCTCCAGCACTACATCGACCTGGTGGGACTGGAGACCCGGCCGTTCCCCAACCCCCTCGCGGAGGCGACGCCTTCGACCGTCGTCGACCTCAAGGGCGAGTCGCACTACGCGACCACCGTCGACGACCTGCCGCAGGTCTACCGCGACGTGATGCACGCCTGGAACGCGTGCCTCGAAGAGGGCGCCGACTTCTCCGACATGAACCGGGCGATGCGCGAGCGGGACGTCCCGCGCATCCGGGAGATCTGGTCGAGGCTGGTGGAGAAGCTCGACAACCAGACCTTCTACGGCTTCCTCTGCGACTCCGAGGCGTTCAGGTCCTTCCGGCACCGCGAGATCTTCGGCCAGGTCGGCTTCGGCACCGGCGGCTGGGACACCGACTTCCCCAACTCGATCCTGGAGATCCTGCGCGTCGTCTACTCCGAGGCCGACGACCACCACCGCGGCATCGTCGGCGGCTCCCAGCAACTCCCGCTGCGCCTGTGGGAACGCGAGCCGCAGAAGATCGTGCACTGGCCGTACGGCACCTCCCTCGCCTCCCTGCACGAGGGCGGCGTGCCCCGCCCGGCCGTGACCCGGCTGCACCGCACCGCGGGCAACGGGATCACCGTCACCGACGCCGACGGCTCCATCCGCACCTTCCGGGCGGCCGTCTTCACCGCCCAGTCCTGGATGCTGCTGTCGAAGATCGCCTGCGACGACTCGCTCTTCCCGATCGACCACTGGACCGCGATCGAGCGCACCCACTACATGGAGTCCTCGAAGCTCTTCGTCCCCGTGGACCGGCCGTTCTGGCTGGACAAGGACGAGCGGACCGGCCGGGACGTCATGTCGATGACGCTCACCGACCGTATGACGCGCGGTACTTACCTCCTCGACGACGGCCCGGACAGGCCGGCCGTGATCTGCCTGTCCTACACCTGGTGCGACGACAGCCTCAAGTGGCTGCCGCTCTCCGCCGGCGAGCGGATGGAGGTCATGCTGAAGTCGCTCGGCGAGATCTATCCGGGGGTGGACATCAGGAAGCACGTCATCGGCAACCCGGTGACCGTCTCCTGGGAGAACGAGCCCTACTTCATGGGCGCGTTCAAGGCCAACCTGCCGGGCCACTACCGTTACCAGCGGCGCCTGTTCACGCACTTCATGCAGGACCGGCTGCCCGCGGACAAGCGGGGCATCTTCCTGGCCGGCGACGACATCTCCTGGACGGCCGGCTGGGCCGAGGGTGCCGTGCAGACCGCGCTGAACGCGGTCTGGGGCGTCATGCACCAGCTCGGCGGGACGACCGACCCGGCCAACCCCGGTCCGGGCGACGTCTACGACGAGATCGCCCCCGTCGAACTCCCGGAGGACTGAACCCGGTTCACCGCGTCCGGTCGGTGACTTCGGGCAGCGGGGTGAGCAGCATGCGCCCGGCGAACCCCACCGCCGCGTCCAGCCGTTCGGTGAACTCCTCGGCCAGCTCGGGGAGTCGGCGCAGAGCCCACAGCGCCCGCGCCGCCGACCAGGTGGCGTCCCGCGCCCGTTCCAGGCTCCACGAGCCGAGCAGATGGGTGAGCGGATCGGCGATCTGGAGCAGGTCGGGGCCCGGCATCAGCTCCTCGCGGATGCGCTCCTCCAGCGTGCCGAGGAGTTCGCCCACCCGGTCGAACTCGTCCTCGAGGTCGGCGGGTTCGCAGTCGAGCGTGCGACAGGCGTCCACCACGGCCAGCGCCAGATCGTGCCCGATGTGCGCGTTGATGCCCGCCAGCGCGAACTGGAGCGGACGTACCCCGGGATGGCGGCGGAACTGGAACAGCGGCCGCCAGCAGGCCGGTGGCCGCCGCTCGTCCGACACCGCGTCCACGGCGGTCAGGTAGCGCTCCGCGAACCGTACGTCCAGCGCGATCGCGGTCCGCGCGTCGCCCAGCCGGCCGCTGTCGATACGCCGGTCGACGGCCTCCGTGACGGCGAGGTAGACGCGATTGAAGACCGCGACCCCGTCCCGTCCGGGCAGCGCCTCGTCGAGGGCGCGCATCCGGGAGACGACCGTGTCCACACCCGCGGGTGTGGTGAAGTGTGCCGATTGCCGCATGGGGGCAGGGTCCCAGCCCGGCAGCGGCGGGAGCGCGGACGGGCCCGGCGCGTCCCCAGAACGGGGGAACGGGACCCGGCCCGCGCGTCGGGGCGGCGCACGTCTACGACGTGGGGTGCCCACCGTCGCCGTCGGCCGGCGCGTCGTAGGACGACGTGCCCTCGTCGAGCAGCGGTGCCCCCGTCTTGAGGTGGGCGGGGGCGAGCAGACGCAGCGTGTGGTAGCCGGTGATGACGACGAGCGTGCCGAGCGCGATCCCGTTGAGCGTGAACGTGTCGGTGAACTTCAGCGAGACGCCGCCCACGCCGATGATGATGCCCGCCGCGGTCGGCACCAGGTTCAGCGGATTGCGCAGGTCCACCCCGGCGTTGAGCCAGATCTGCGCGCCGAGCAGGCCGATCATGCCGTAGAGGATGACGGTGATTCCGCCGAGCACTCCGCCCGGGACGGCGGCCACGATCGCGCCGAACTTGGGGCACACGCCGAAGAGGAGCGCGAAGCAGGCGGCGGCCCAGTAGGCGGCCGTGGAGTAGACGCGGGTGGCGGCCATCACGCCGATGTTCTCGGAGTACGTGGTGTTGGGCGGGCCGCCGACGGCCGTGGAGAGCATCGACGCCACGCCGTCCGCCGAGATCGCGGTGCCCAGCCGGTCGTCCAGGGGGTCGCCGGTCATCTCGCCGACCGCCTTCACGTGCCCGGCGTTCTCCGCGACCAGCGCGATCACCACCGGCAGCGCGACCAGGACCGCCGACCACTGGAAGGACGGCCCGTGGAAGTGGGGCAGCCCGATCCACTCGGCCCGGCCGACACCGGAGAGGTCCAGGCGCCAGTGGTCGCTGACCGTGCCGGCCGCGTTCGGGGAGTGGATCCTGCCGAAGACCCGGTCCAACGCCCACGAGATGCCGTAGCCGAGGACCAGGCCCAGGAAGATCGCGACGCGGGACCAGAAGCCCCGCAGGCAGACGACGGCCAGACCGGTGAAGAGCATGACCAGCACGGCCGTCCACTGGTCCTGCGGCCAGTAGGTGGCGGCGGTCACCGGGGCGAGGTTGAAGCCGATCAGCATCACCACCGCGCCGGTGACGACCGGCGGCATCGCCGCATGCACGATCCGCGCCCCGAACCGTCGTACGGCCAGGCCCACCAGGAACAGCGCGACCCCGACGACGAAGACCGCGCCGGTCACCGTCGCGCTCGTGCCGCCCTGCGCGCGGATGACCGCGGCTACCCCCACGAACGAGAGCGAGCAGCCCAGATAGCTGGGCACCCGGCCGCGGGTGGCGAGCAGGAAGATCACGGTCGCCACCCCGGACATCATGATCGCGAGGTTGGGATCGAGACCCATCAGCACCGGGGCGACGAAGGACGCGCCGAACATGGCCACCACGTGCTGGGCGCCGAGCCCGATGGTGCGGGGCCAGGAGAGCCGTTCGTCGGGGCGGACGACCGCTCCGGGCGCGGGCGACCGCCCGTCACCGTGCAGCTTCCAGCACACGCCGAGGTCCATGGTGGGGATTCGCTTTCTCTGTACCTGAAGATGGTCCGCACCATTGTCACGGGTACCTCGGGGTTCTACGCTCACACGGCTCCACTCATGAACTGCGTTCACATATCTGATCGGAGTTGGTTGATGAGTGCCCCAGCCCGCGCCGGATCCCGCCTAGGAGTCCTCCTCGCCGCCGTGGTCTGCCTCGCGGCGACAGGTGTGCCGCCCGCCGCCGCGCACCCCGCCGCGGCCCCGCCCGTCCCCAGGACCGCCGTCCTGGACGGCGCCCGGCTCCAGCGGACCAAGGTCCGACTGGACCACGGCGACCCCCAACTGCGCCGCTCCGTCGAGGAGTTGAAGGAGCGGGCCGACAACTGGCTCGACCAGGGCCCCTGGACGGTCGTCGACAAGCCCAAGCCGGCGCCCGGCGGCGATGTGCACGAATACCTGAGCCAGGCCCCCTACTGGTGGCCCACGACCGCCCCGACCACCGACAACCCCTGGGGCTGCCCCTACGTCCAGCGCGACGGGCAGCGCAACCCCGAGGTCGACACCGGCACCGACCGCCAGGACGTGGAGAAGGTCTTCGACTCCACCTACGACCTCTCGCTCGCCTGGTACTACACGGGCGACCAGCGGTACGCGCGGAAGGCCGGTCAGGTCCTGCGCACCTGGTTCCTCGCCCCGGCCACCCGGATGAACCCCGACCTGGACCACGGCCAGTTCATCCCCTGCAAGTACGACGGCCGGGCCATCGGCATCATCGACTTCTCCCAGTCGTACACCAGCGTCGTCGACGCCATCGCGCTCCTCGGCACCGGCGCCCCCGGCTGGACGAGGGCCGACCGCACCGCCATGACCACGTGGAACTCCGACTTCCTCGGCTGGCTGAAGAACAGCGCCTTCGGCCAGGAGGAGAACGCCGCCGCCAACAACCACGGCACCTTCTACGACATGCAGCTCGCCGCCCTCGCCTACGCGACCGGCGACGACGCGCTGGCCCGCCGGACCGTGCTGGACGCGCGGGCCCGGCGCATCGACCCGCAGATCGCGGCCGACGGCGGCCAGCCGCAGGAGCTGGCGCGGACCAGGAGCTGGCACTACTCGACCTTCGACCTGGTCGCCTACACCCGGCTCGCGGCGATCGGCGGTCACGTCGGCGTGGACCTGTGGCGCTATCGAGGACCGGACGGGCAGAGCTTGTTCAAGGCCGTCGACCATCTGCTGCCGGCCGCGACCGGGGCCGCCGCGTGGCCGTATCCGGAGCTGGAGTTCCACCGCTACGCGGCGAGCGACGTCGTCCACGCGGCGGCCGACGCCGGGGACGCCAGGGCCCGGGCCGCCCTGCCGCGACTGGAGGCGCCCCCCGGCGGTGACCTGTGGGCGCTGCGCCCGGCGGCGGAGCAGCTCGACTCCATCGCCGCCGGCTGACGGACTCCGTCCACCGCCCTGACCAGGGCCTTCCCGACAGGGGCTCCTGAGCGGTCGCTTAGGATGAGGTGTCCCCACCGCCTCACCCGCACCGCCCAGGAGCCCCGCCCGTGACCGCCGAAGCGCCCCTCGTCCCCGCCCTGCCGTACGGCCGGCTCATCCCGGTCACCGTCCACTTCGACGACCTGGACGCGCTCGGACTGCTCCACAACGCCCGCTACCCGCTCATGGCCGAGCGCGCCTGGGCCGAGCTGTGGCGGGAACACGGCATCACCTTCGACGGCGACTGGGCGGCCGCGGGCGACGCCTGCCACGCGGTCCGCGAACTGCGCGTCAGCTACGAGGCACCGGTCACCCGGCCCGGCGCGTACGCCGTCCACCTCTGGCTGGAGCGGCTCGGCACCACCGGCCTGACCTACGGCTTCCGCCTCTGCTCGGCCGACGGCACGGAGACCTACGCGCACGGCACTCGGGTGCTCGTCCGGCTGGACGCCCACACCCTGCGCCCGGCGCCCTGGAGCGAGCGGTTCAGGGTCGCGGGCCGGGCACTGCTGCGCTCGCGGGACTGAGTCTCGGGCGGTCGCGGTCCCCGGCGCGCAGGACGCCCGCGAACGCGGCGAGCCCGCCCGCCGCGACCGTCACCAGGCAGAACGACACCACCAGGCTCGTCGCCTGGGCCACCCCGCCGATCAGACTCGGCGCGATCAGCCCCGAGGTGTACGTGATCGTCGCGACACCCGCGATGGCCTGGCTCGGGTTGGGCCCGCTGTGGCCCGCCGCCGCGAAGCAGAGCGGCACCACCACCGCGATACCGAGGCCGAGCAGCGCGAAGCCGCCCATCGCCAGCGCCGGACTGTTGGCCACCACGATCAGCAGCCCGCCGCAGACGGCCAGACCGCCGCCCGCGCGGACCGTGCCCACCGAGCCGAACCGGTTCACGACCGCGTCGCCGACCAGCCGGGCCACCGCCATGGTCAGCATGAACCCGGTCGTCGAGGCCGCGGCCAGCCCCGCGGAAGTGCCGAGCCGGTCCCGCAGGAAGACCGCGGACCAGTCCAGACTCGCCCCCTCGGCGAACACCGCGCAGAACCCCACCGCGCCGATCAGCAGCGCCGACCTGGGCGGCAGCGCGAACCGGGGCGGCGGCTCCTCCTCCTCGGCCGGCTGGAGGTCGAGCACCCAGCGGCAGGCGCCCACCCCGAACAGGGTGAGGACCGCCGCCGCCAGTACGTGGTGCAGCCGGGCGTCCGCCCCGAGGTGCGCGGCGAGGGTGCCGGCCGCCGAACCGGTCAGCGCGCCCGCGCTCCACATGCCGTGCAGCCCGGAGATGATCGACTTACCGAGCCGTCGCTCTATCTCGACCCCGAGCGCGTTCATCGCGACGTCGGCCGTCCCCGCGCTCGCTCCGTAGGCGAACATCGCCAGGCAGAGCGTGCCCAGGTTCGGCGCGAGCGAGGGCAGGACGAGCGAGAGCGTCCAGAGCGCGATCAGCCCGCGCAGCGCCGCGCGGCTGCCGAAGCGGTGGGTGATCCGGCCGGCGAGCGGCATCGAACAGGAGGCGCCGAACGCGGTGAAGGCGAGCGCGAGGCCCAACTGCCCAGTGCCGACGTGCGCGTGGTCCTGGATCCACGGCACCCGGGTCGCGAACGAACCGGTCACGGCGCCGTGCACGGCGAACACCGCCGCCACGGCGTACCGGGCGCGCCGCACCTCGCGCTCGCCTCCACCGCGTTCGGCCCCCTCGCCGGTTCCGCTCATCCTCGGCCCCTCCCGCTGTTCGGCTCCCCGTCCGCGACGCCGTAAACTATCAGGAACCCTGCCTGATAGAAAGGGAGTCACCGGCCGCCTGCCGCACCCCGCCGATCTGGGAGGATTCCCGGCATGCCCGCATCCCCGAGCACCGCACGGGCCATCAACGACCGGCTCGCCCTGCGCCTGCTCCAGCAGCAAGGCCCCCTGACGGCAAGCCAGTTGAAGCAGCTCACGGGTCTGTCCCGGCCGACCGTCGCCGACCTCGTCGAACGCCTCACGGAGGCCGGACTGATCGAGACGGCCGGCGAGTCCGGCGCCCAACGCCGGGGCCCGAACGCCCGGTTGTACGGCATCGTCGCGGACCGCGCCCATCTGGCCGCGCTGGACATCCGCACGGAGGGCGTCTCCGTCGCCGTCTCCGACCTGCTCGGCCGGGTCCTCGCCGAGGCCTCCCTGCCGATCGGCGGCGACACGGACACCGGACCGGCGGTCGAGCAGGCCGTGGCGCTGGTCGAACGGGCCGCGAAGGAAGCCGGTGCCGGAGGCGCGCCACCGCGTGAACTGGTGCGCGGCTGGGGGCGGTTGCACACCGTGGGCGTCGGCGCGCCCGGTCTGGTCGACCCGGCGACCGGCGAACTCCGGGACACCACGGGCCTGCCCGAGTGGCACCGCCGGCTGGTGGCGGCCCTCCAGGAGCGGCTCCCCGAGGCCCGGGTCGTCGTCGAGAACGAGACCAACCTGGCGGCGCTGGCGGAACAGCGAGAGGGCGCCGCGCGGGACCGGGACACCTTCGTCCTGCTCTGGCTCGGGGCGGGCGTCGGCGCCGCGGTCGTCCTCGACGGCGCGCTGCGCCGGGGGGCCTCCGGCGGGGCCGGCGAGATCGGCTTCCTGCCGGTGCCGGGCACGACCGGACTGCCGTCGGCCACGGACTGCGCGGGCGGCTTCCACTCGCTCGTCGGCTCGGCGGCGATCGTCCAACTGGCGTACGCGAACGGCCTGTCGGCTCCCGCCGGGGCCACCGCGGCACAGCTGGTGCGGACCGCCGTGACCGATGCCGGGCGGCCGGGCGCCGAAGCCTTCCTGGACGCCCTCGCCGACCGGCTCGCGCTCGGGGTCTCCTCGGTGGTGGCCCTGCTGGACCCGGGGTGCGTGGTGCTCGGCGGGGAGGCCGGACAGGCCGGCGGGGACGAACTGGCCCGGCGGGTCGCCGCGCGGGTCGCCCGGATGTCACCGCTCTCCGCGGAGGTGCGGCCGAGTCTCCTGGGCGGCGCGGCCGTACTGCGCGGGGCGCTGCTGACGGCGCGCGACGGCGCGCAGGACGAGCTCTTCGCGCCGTCGGGGCGATAGGGCCGGGGCGGGGTGGCCCGACGGCGGGCAAGGGCCGTCGTCACCGCCGCCGGGTCCTCGTGCACCCTAAAAGGACTAGACCAATACGTCAATGCCGGGGCGCGCTGTGATCCACCCCACATCCGCCACCTGGATGGACCCTTGCCGGGCGTGGCAGACTTGCGATGTATCAGTAGCAGCGCACTCCGGGGTCGGTGAAAGTCCGAACCGGCGGTTATAGTCCGCGACCCGGCCGCTTCCAGCGGCCGGTTGACCAGGTGGAATTCCTGGACCGACGGTTAAAGTCCGGATGGGAGGCAGTGCGCGGCGGGCGGGCATTCGTGCGCGCCGCCGTATCGGTTCGTCCTGTCCGGACGGGCCGCGTCCGGCGTCGCTCGTGGTGTTCACGTCCGTTCCTCTGTCGTCATCGACAGCCCCGGAGTCCGTGCCCCAAGTGGCAGGAGGACCCGGGAAGTGTTCACCGGAATCGTCGAAGAGCTGGGTGAGGTAACCGCCGTCGAGACCCTCGACGACGCCTCTCGCTTCAGGCTCCGCGGACCCGTCGTGACCGAGGGCGCGAAGCACGGCGACTCCATCGCCGTGAACGGGGTCTGTCTCACCGTCGTGGACCTCGAAGGTGACGAGTTCACCGCCGACGTCATGGCCGAGACGCTCAACCGCTCCAGCCTGGACGGACTCACCGCCGGCGCCCGCGTCAACCTCGAACGCCCGATGGCCCTCGGCGCCCGCCTCGGCGGCCACATCGTGCAGGGACACGTCGACGGCACCGGCCAGGTGGTGGAGCGCAAGCCGTCCGAGAACTGGGAGATCGTCAAGATCTCGCTCCCCGCGGACCTCACGCGCTACGTCGTCGAGAAGGGCTCCATCACCGTCGACGGCATCAGCCTCACCGTCGTCGACGCCGGACCCGACTACTTCACCGTCAGCCTCATTCCCACCACCCTCGGCCTGACCACCCTCGGCCTCAAGGAGCCGGGCGACCCGGTCAACCTGGAGGTCGACGTCGTCGCCAAGTACGTGGAGCGGCTGCTCGGCGCCCGGGGGGCCGAGCGGTGAACTGGCTCAACTCCGAGGCCTTCGTCCTGTTCGGCCAGCACATCAAGTGGTCGGACATGACCGGCAACGTGATCGGACTGGCCGCCCTCGCGCTCGGCTGGCGCCGCTCCCTGTGGAGCTGGCCCGTCCAGTTCCTCTCCGGTGTCATCCTCTTCGCCGCCTTCGCCACCGCCCACCTCTCCGGCAGCGCCGGCAAGCAGGCCGTGGTCATGGTCGTCGCCGTCTACGGCTGGTGGCAGTGGAGCCGCGGCCGGGGCGACTCCGCCGACGGCCGCGTCGTCCCCCGTTTCGCCACCTGGCGCGAGCGCGCGGTCCTGGCCGGCACCGCCGCCGTCGGAACCGTCGCCGTCGCCGCCCTCTTCAAGGCGTTCCCCTCGCTCTCCTGGGACCCCTGGCCCGACGCCTACATCTTCGTCGGCACCGTCGTCGCGATGTACGCCCAGGCCCGCGGCATGGTCGAGTTCTGGTTCGCCTGGCTCCTCGTCGACCTGGTCGGCGTCCCCCTCAACTTCGCCAACGGCTTCGCCTTCTCCGGCTTCGTCTACGTCATCTACGGCGCGCTCGTCCTGTGGGGCATGCGCGACTGGTGGCTGCGCTCCCGCGAGACCCCGCGGCCCGTCCTGGAAGGAGCGCCGGCATGACCGCCCGCCCGGCACCCGTCACCGCCCCGCACAAGACGCAGCCCGCCACCCCCTCCGTCCCCCGACGCGCGGACACCGTGGAGGAGTTCGTACTCGACCCCGTCGAGCGGGCCGTCGCCGACATCGCGGCCGGCCGCCCGGTCGTGGTCGTCGACGACGAGAGCCGGGAGAACGAGGGCGACCTCGTCATGGCCGCCGAGAAGATGACCCCCGAACTCGTCGCCTTCATGATGAGCGAGTGCCGGGGCCTCATCTGCGCCCCCATGGAGGGCGACGAACTGGACCGGCTGCGGCTCCCGCAGATGGTCCAGGACAACACCGAGTCGATGAAGACCGCGTTCACCGTGTCGGTCGACGCCTCGGCCGCCCACGGCGTGACCACCGGCATCTCGGCCGCCGACCGCGCGACCACCCTGCGCCTGCTCGCGGGCGGCCACGCCCAGCCCGACGACCTGGTCCGACCCGGCCACGTCTTCCCGCTGCGCGCCCGCTCCGGCGGCGTGCTGGCACGCGACGGCCATACCGAGGCCGCCGTCGACCTCGCGCGCCTCGCGGGCCTGCGACCGGTCGGCGCGATCGTCGAGATCGCGGGCGAGGACGGCCGTATGCTCCGCCTCCCCGAACTGATCCCGTTCGCCCGCAAGCACGGCCTGGCGATCATCTCCATCGAGGACCTGATCGCCTACCGGCGCAGTGCCGAGCCCACCGTCCGCCGCGAGGCCGAGGTCAAACTGCCCACCCGTCACGGCGAGTTCACGGCGTACGGCTACCGCTCCGTCGCCGACGGCGTCGAGCACGTGGCCCTCGTCCACGGCGACATCGGCGACGGCGAGGACGTCCTCGTCCGTGTCCACTCCGAGTGCCTGACCGGCGACGTCTTCCACTCCCTGCGCTGCGACTGCGGCCCCCAGCTGGAGGCCTCCCTGGAGCGCATCCAGCAGGAGGGCAGGGGAGTGGTGGTCTATCTGCGCGGCCACGAGGGCCGGGGCATCGGCCTCCTCTCCAAGCTCCGGGCCTACGAGCTCCAGGAGCGCGGCCGTGACACCCTCGACGCCAACCTGGAGCTGGGCCTGCCCGCCGACGCCCGGGACTACGGCGCCGGCGCGCGGATGCTGGCCGATCTCGGGGTGCGCAGCCTGCGGCTGATGACCAACAACCCGGAGAAGAGCGAAGCGCTCGTCCGGCACGGACTCAAGGTCAACGGCCGGGAGCCGATGCCCGTACAGGCGGGCGAGCACAACCTCCACTACCTGCGGACCAAGCGGGACCGGATGGGGCACGACCTGCCCTGGCTGGACACGGTTCCCGTGTCCGCCTGCGGCAACCAGTAAGCAAGCGAACCGAGGAGACAGCAGACGTGAGCGGCAAGGGTGCACCGGAACTGTCCGTACGCGATGTCGGGGACCTGCGGGTCGCCGTCGTCGCGGCGCAGTGGCACGAGAAGGTGATGGACGGTCTGGTGGACGGCGCCCTGCGCGCCCTGCACGACCTGGGGATCGACGAGCCGACCCTGCTCCGCGTCCCCGGCAGCTGGGAACTCCCGGTCGTCGCCAAGGCGCTGGCCGGCCGGGGCTACGACGCGATCGTCGCCCTCGGCGTCGTCATCCGCGGCGGCACCCCCCACTTCGAGTACGTGTGCCAGGGCGTGGTCCAGGGCCTGACGCAGGTCTCCGTGGAGACCGGTGTCCCCGTCGGCATGGGCGTGCTGACCTGCGACACCGAGGAGCAGGCCCTCGACCGGGCCGGTCTCGACGGCTCCCGCGAGGACAAGGGGCACGAGGCGGTGACGGCGGCGGTGGCGACGGCGGCCACCCTCCGCTCAGTATCCGAACCCTGGCGGTGAGCGCGGCGCACTTGCGCATAGGGTGAACACCATCATGTCCAATAAGACGTTCGAGGAGCTCTTCACCGAGCTCCAGCAGAAGGCCGCCACCGGCGATCCCGCCACGTCCCGCACCGCCGAACTGGTCGGCAAGGGCGTCCACGCGATCGGCAAGAAGGTCGTCGAAGAGGCCGCCGAGGTCTGGATGGCCGCGGAGTACGAGGGCAAGGAGGCGGCGGCCGAGGAGATCTCGCAGCTGCTGTACCACGTCCAGGTGATGATGGTCGCCCGGGGAATCTCCCTGGACGACGTCTACTCCCATCTGTAGTCCGCACCCGTTCCGCCCCGCACCGACCCACCCACCACGCGAAGGAAGCCGACCTCATGCTGCGCATCGCCGTCCCCAACAAGGGTTCCCTCTCAGGACCTGCGGCGGACATGCTGCATGAGGCCGGCTACCGGCAGCGCCGCGAGTCCAAGGAGCTGCGGGTCGTCGACCCGGTCAACGAGGTCGAGCTCTTCTACCTCCGCCCCCGTGACATCGCGATCTACGTCTCCTCCGGCCGCCTCGACATCGGCATCACCGGCCGCGACCTCCTCGTCGACTCCGGTGCCGACGCCGAGGAGATCCTCCCGCTCGGCTTCGCCCGCTCCACGTTCCGCTTCGCCTCCCGTCCCGGCGCGGCCACCGGCATCCAGGACCTCAAGGGCAAGACGGTCGCCACCTCCTACGAGGGCATCGTCGCGGCCCACCTCGCCGACCAGGGCATCGACGCCTCCGTCGTCCACCTCGACGGCGCCGTCGAGACCGCCATCGAACTCGGCGTCGCCGAGGTCATCGCGGACGTCGTGGAGACCGGCACCTCGCTGCGGAACGCGGGCCTCGAGGTGTTCGGCGAGCCCATCATGAAGTCCGAGGCCGTCGTCATCCGCCGCCGGGGAGCCGAGGCGGACGACCCGAAGGTCCAGCAGTTCCTGCGCCGCCTCCAGGGCGTCCTGGTGGCCCGGACCTACGTGATGATGGACTACGACTGCCGGGTCGAGCAGCTGGAGAAGGCCGTCGCGCTCACTCCGGGACTGGAGTCGCCGACCGTCTCCCCGCTGCACAACGAGGGCTGGGTCGCCGTCCGCGCGATGGTCCCCGCCAAGGAGGCCCAGCGGATCATGGACGACCTGTACGACATCGGCGCCCGGGCCATCCTGACGACGGCCATCCACGCCTGCCGTCTCTGAGGAACGCGTACGCCATGCCCGCACAGCCCGCTCTCCCCGCCCTGCCCGTCACGTTCCGGCCGGGCCGCACCCGTGCCGTGCTGCTCACCGCCGGCGCCGCGATCTTCGTGGTCATCACCGCCGTCGCGCTGCTCCTGGAGCAGCTCGGCCCGGGGGAGCGGCTCAGCTTCGTCATCACGGCGGCCGTACTCTTCGGCGTCCTCGCCCTGCTCGCCCGCGTCAAGGTCGTCGCCGACGACTCCGGTGTCACCGTCGTCAACATCGTCGGCCGACGCCACCTGGAGTGGGCGGAGATCGTCCAGGTGAACCTGCGTCCCGGCGACCCCTGGGTCTTCCTCGACCTCACTGACGGCACCAGCCTGCCCGCGCTCGGCATCCAGCCGGGCATCGCCAAGGAACGCGCCATCGCCGACGCGCGGACCCTGCGCGCGCTCGCCGAAACCCGCGCCACGGTGGATCCCGGGCAACATCAGGGCTGACTCGGGGCGGCCCACCCTGCCGTTCGCACCCATGTCTTGATTAACCTGTTGGCGGAGGCGTTCTCGTTGCGCCTCCGCCTCTGCTGCCGTTCCGGTCCTCAGAGGCCCCCCTGCGACCCGAGGAGTGACTCCCTCCAGCGATGGACGGATCGTCCTGTAGTACCTGCGCCGCCCCTCCCCGACCTTTCGAGGCGGCGGCATGACCATCCCCCTGCTGCTCCTCGGAGCGGCGATCCTGCTGATTCTCGCCAACGGCTTCTTCGTGGCCGCCGAGTTCGGGCTCGTCACCGTGGAGCGTCCCGAGGCCGAGCAGGCCGCCGCCCAGGGCGACCGACGGGCCGCCACGGTCGTCGAGTCGCTCAAGGAGCTGTCCTTCCAGCTCTCCGGCACCCAGCTCGGCATCACCATCACCTCGCTGGTCGTCGGCATGCTCGCCGAACCGGCCCTCGCCGAACTGCTGCACGGCCCGTTCGGCGCGCTCGGCGTCCCCGAGGGCGCCGTCTCCGGTGTCGCCGTCGTCGTCGGCATGCTGCTCGCCTCCGCCGTACAGATGGTGATCGGCGAACTCGTCCCCAAGAACTGGGCGGTGTCGCGGCCCTTGCAGGTCGCGCGCTTCGTCGCCCGGCCCCAGCACGTCTTCGCGCGGCTGTTCCGCCCGGTGATCGCCGCGCTGAACACGGTCGCCAACCGGCTCGTCCGCGCCCTCGGCGTCGAGCCCGCCGAGGAGCTGGCCTCCGCCCGCACCCCCGGCGAACTCGTCTCGCTGGCCCGGCACTCCGCCCGGGCCGGCACCCTGGAACAGGACACGGCCGACCTCTTCGTACGGACGCTGTCACTGGGCGAGCTCACCGCGCAGCACGTGATGACCCCGCGAGTGAGGGTCAGCGCGCTCCAGTCCTCGGCGACCGCCGAGGACGTGGTCAACCTGACCCGCGCCACCGGCCTGTCCCGCTTCCCCGTCTACCGCGAGAAGATCGACGAGATCGTCGGCATGGTCCATCTCAAGGACGCCCTGGCGGTGCCGTCCCACGACCGGCTCCGCACCTCCGTCACCCGGATCGCCAAGGTCCCGGTGCTGGTCCCCGAGACGCTGCCCGTGCAGCCCCTGCTCGCCCGGCTGCGCAGCGAACAGCCCATCGCCGTGGTCGTCGACGAGTACGGCGGTACGGCCGGCGTGGTCACCCTGGAGGACATCGTCGAGGAACTCGTCGGCGAGGTGCGCGACGAGCACGACGACGTGCTCAACGAACCGCCCGAGCTCGCCCCCGCCCCGTCCGAGGACGGCAGACCCGCGTGGGACGCCGACGGCAGCTGCCGCGTCGACGTCCTCCAGCGGATCGGCCTGGACGTGCCCGAGGGCCCCTACGAGACGGTCGCCGGCCTCGTCGCCGACCTGCTCGGCCGGATCCCGGCCCCCGGTGACCGGGCCGAACTGCCGGGCTGGCGGCTGTCGGTGCGCCAGGTCGGCCACTACCGCGCGGAACGGGTCCGGCTGGTCCGCACCGCCGCCGCGGTCAACGTGACGGAGACGACCCGATGAGCCTCCTCCAACTCCTCTTCGCCGCCCTCCTGGTGCTCGCCAACGGCTTCTTCGTGGGCGCCGAGTTCGCCCTGGTCTCGGTCCGCCGCAGCCAGATCGAACCGGTCGGCACCACCCGCGCCCGCCAGGTCCTCTACGGCCTGGAGCGGCTTCCGCAGATGATGGCCGCCGCGCAGTTCGGCATCACGGTCTGCTCGCTGACCCTCGGCGCGGTCGCCGAGCCGACGGTGGCACAGCTGCTGGAGCCGGTCTTCGCGTGGGCGGGCCTGCCCGAGGGCGTGATCCACCCCCTCGGCTACGTCATCGCGCTCGCCGCGGTCGTCTTCTTCCACCTCGTCATCGGCGAGATGGTCCCGAAGAACCTCGCGATGGCAGCGCCGGAGAAGGCCGCGCTCTGGCTCGGTCCGGGGCTGGTGGCCTTCGCCCGGGTCTGCCGGCCGATCACCGTCGCCCTCGGCGCCTGCGCCCGGGGCATCCTGCGCCTCTTCGGCGTGGAGCCCAAGGACGAGGTCGAGGCCGTCTTCACCAGTGAGCAGCTCAACCGGCTGGTGGAGGACTCCGGCCAGGCCGGGCTGCTCGACCCCGAGGAGCAGGAGCGCCTGGAGGACGCGCTGGAGCTGGGTTCCCGCCCGGTGACGGACGTCCTGCTGCGCCGGGAGTCCCTGGTGACGGTCAGCCCCGCGGTCACCCCGGGCCGGATCGTCGCGCTCACCGCGCGGACCGGGTACTCGCGCTTCCCGATCGCCGCGGAGACCGGGGCCTTCATGGGCTATCTGCACGTGAAGGACGTCCTCGACCTGGAGGAGTCGCAGCGGGCGGTGCCCCAGCACATCTGGCGTCCGATGACGACCCTGCGGGCCGAACTCCCCCTGGACGACGCCCTCACGGTCATGCGCCGGGCCGCCACCCACCTCGCCCAGGTCGCCGACGCCTCCGGCCGGGTGCTCGGCCTGGTCGCCCTGGAGGACGTCCTGGAACTGCTGGTGGGCGAGGTCAACGACCCGGCCCACCGGGACACCCCGGAGGTACGGGTGGCCGAGCCGCGGGTCAGCGGCGCCCAGGAGGAGGCGCTGGCCGGCTGAGCGTCCGGGGCCGGGGCCCCGGGAACCGTCACGGTGCCGACGGATCCTGCGGTCCCCGCCCCGACAGCACCTCGCCGTACGCCTGCATCAGATCCGGCAGGCGCAGCGTGGACAGGTCGTCCCGGGACAGGCTCCCGGGGTAGACCGACAGCCGCAGATCGCGGTACGCGCAGCTCTTCTCGTAGAGGGTGCGCAGGAACCGTCCGTTGCCCAGCTCGTCGATCCAGCCCTGGTCCACGACGTGTCCGGCGATCGAGCGCAGCTCGTCGAGCGCCTCCTCGTCCCACACATCACCGTTCTCGGCGGCCAACACCTCGCCGATGGAGGTGAGTTCGAGGGGACGGTAGGAGGGGAAGTCGACCCGGGTGGTGAAGCGCGAGGAGAGTCCGGGGTTGGCGGCGAGCAGCCGGTCCATGCCCTCGGGGTAGCCGGCCAGGATGACCACCAGGTGGTCGCGGTTGTCCTCCGCGCGCTTCAGCAGCACCTGCAACGCCTCGTCGCCGTACGCGTCGCCCTTGCCGTAACCGGAGTTGGAGAGCGAGTACGCCTCGTCGACGAAGAGCACCCCGCCGATCGCGGAGTCGATCAGCTCGTTGGCCTTCACTGCTGTCTGGCCCAGGTACTCGCCGACCAGGTCGGCCCGCTGGGCCTCGACCAGATGGTCGCCGCCGAGCAGTCCGAGGGCGTAGAAGACCCGGCCCAGGATGCGGGCCACGGTGGTCTTGCCGGTGCCGGAGGGGCCGGAGAAGACGAAGTGCCGCTTGGGCGGCTGCACCGGCAGACCCTGTCCGGCGCGCAGCCGTGCCATGTTCAACTGGGCTGACAGCGCCTTGACTTGGCGTTTGACCGGCTCAAGTCCCACCATCCGCTCCAGCTCGTCGAGCGCCTCCTCCAGCAGGGCGGGGTCGGTGGGTCCGGTGGGCAGCGGCTCCACCGGCGCCGTCGTCTTCTCGCGCACCGAGTCGGTCGCCGAGGAGCGCGGGCCCGACGTCGGCAGATCGGGGCCGGAGAGTTTCAGGTCGCGGCCCTCGCCGCCGAAGAGCGGATCGAGGCCGTCGGGACTCTCCAGCGCGTCCTGCGCCCCGGAGAGCGTGATCGCCGCGAGGTCGGCCGCGTCGTCGTAGCCGTCGTACCCGTCGGAGTCGGAGATCGCGGCGAGCCGGGCCGAGGTGTCCATGAACGCGGGGTCGACCCGGTGCACCGCCCGGTACAGGGGGAGCGCTGCGGCGCTGCGGCCGGTGCCCTCGTGGGCCCGGGCCAGCCAGTACCGCAGCTCCTTGCGCTGCGGCTGCTCGCTGCGACAGCGCATCAGCGCCGCGGAGAGCAGCGGCTCGGCCTGGCCGAACATCTCCAGCCGGACCCGGGCCATCCCGCCGAAGAGCCCCGCCTCGATGCCCAGCAGCGGATCGTTGACCAGCGGGTCGGTGTGCCGGACCAGCTGCTCCCAGTCCTTGACCAGATAGGCGCGGCACGCGTGCAGGAACCGCACCTGGTGGTCGGTGTCGACGGGCGGCAGTCCGGCGAGCGCCCGGTCCAGCTCCGGCACATGCCGGCCGTCCAGCCAGTGCGAGGCGTGCGCGAGCAGCAGATCACGGGGGCTCTCCAGTACCGGCTGCACCCACCAGCCCAGCCAGTACCAGGAGTTGAGCGTGCGGCGGTGCCGTGTGCGCTGTTCCCCGAAGCGGTCCCGGTGGCGGTACATGCGCAGCAGCGCGGTCGTCGTGTCGACGCGCAGCGCGTGCAGTCCGAGCCATCCGTCGGCCATCCCGGGGTCCATCCGCACCGCGGTCCTGAACTCCTCCTCCGCCTGTGGATAGGCGCCCATCGTGTAGGCGTCCACACCTCGCAGCCAGGCGAGGTCGGCCGGGGCCTCGGGGCCCTGCGTGCCGAAGTCCATCGCGTCCCCCCACAAACCGTGCCCCCGTCGATTCACCGCCGGGCCGGCGCCCGTCGGCAGTCTGGGTCTAACCGCTGTGCTGCGGACGGGAGTTGCAGTGGTGCGCGAAGCAGCCGTCCGAGGGTCGCACCCTGGGCATCGTACCTGCGGGGGAGGGGCCCGCCGAAGGGTGGCGCACAGGCCGTTTGACGAGGTGGGAGCGGACGGGCCGGGCCGGAGCCGGTGACCGAGGGTGAGCGGAACGGCGCCCGAGGCGGCCGAAGACGGTGGTGAGGGCAGAACGAAGCCCCCGATCACGGGGGAACAACCGGGGGCTTCGCGACTGCGGGCGGCTCCGAACGGCCGCTCTTGCAGAACGTAAGACCTGTACGGTCCCTCGGTCAAGCGGGGTTGGGGCACTCAGGCAAGTTCGCGTGAAGGGGTCTTCACGAGTTCAGCACACTGCGGGCGGTCCGTCACCGTGGGTGATTTCCTGGTCCGGTCCAGGGGTCCCGGAAGGCCCCGGGAGCACCTCGTACCCCACGGTCAACTGCCGTACCAGGGCGTGTGCTTGGGGTCTTGAGGGATCCTTGGCGAAGTGCTTGCGTTCCGCCGCGACCCACGCGTCCCAGAACTCCCGCTGCGCCGTCCCGTCCCGCCGCCGCCCGCGCGTCCACGCCTCCTCGGCCGGCACCTCCATCCACAGCAGCCGCGCCAGCCACGGGCGCAGCTCCCGGCGTCCGGCGCCGACCCCTTCCAGCAGGACCACCGGGGCCGGCGGCAGGGCCCGGGGAGGTCCGAAGCGGCGGGCGGTCCAGTCGTAGGGGGCGTAGTGGGCGGTCTCGCCACGGCCGAGGGGGGTGAGGACCTGGTCGAGGAGGCGCCGGGGCCAGGCGAAGAGCTCCTCGTGGCAGGCGATGTCGTCCAGCCGCAGCACCGGCGCGCCGCC
This sequence comes from Streptomyces sp. NPDC005423, assembly GCF_040606415.1. Classification (NCBI taxonomy): domain Bacteria; kingdom Bacillati; phylum Actinomycetota; class Actinomycetes; order Kitasatosporales; family Streptomycetaceae; genus Streptomyces; species Streptomyces sp. NPDC005423. Next base: position 163,668 of record NZ_JBEXET010000006.1, read on the forward strand.
GAGTGCGGTGGCGAGCCGGCCGGCGAACGTCGACTTCCCGGAGCCGGCGTGCCCGTCGATCCCGACCAGCCGGACCGGCCCGCAGGACGGCGGCAGTCCGCGCAGTTCGGAGGCGAGACGGTGAATGGCTGGTTCCCGGAGGGGTGGCGGGCGGACGTGGGCGGTCCTCATTTTACCGCCGGACGGTCCGCGCCCCAGGTCATGCCAGTGGTCGATACCAATATTCGTGGGCGCGGCATGGCCGGAAGTGCTGGCCGGGCCGGGGTACGGGCGGCCATAGTTGGCGCACAGCCGTGCACTGGTCCCGCTCCGACTCGGACACCTGGGGGTCCTCCGCCCATGAGCAGAGCCGAACAGCCGTCCCGCAGAACCGTCCTGGCCGCCGCCGTGGCCGCCGCCGTGGTGAGCGGCACGGGCCAGGCGACCGCCGCCACCGAGGCCGGCGGCGCTCGCCGAGCCGCCGCCGGCGGTGCCCCGGCCCGCCCGGTCGACTACCGGTCGTGGACCACGTACTCCGACTGGCGCGCCGGAGCGGGGAAGGGCGCGCGGGCCGTCGCGGGCGCCCGTCCCGGAGTGGTCGTCGGCGTCCCCGACGGCACCACCGAGTACACCGACCCGCACACCGGCACGACCGCGACCTGGGAGTACGCGACCTGGACGTCCCCCGCGCACCGGCTGCGGGTCCCGGCGACGGAGGCCATCGCCTCCTGGAACGCGCACACCCCGGCCGGTACCTGGCTCCAGGTGGAGCTGCGCGGCACGTACACCGACGGCACGGACACCCCCTGGTACGTGATGGGCCGCTGGGCCGCGGGCGACCGGGACATCAAGCGGACCTCCGTCGACGGCCAGACCGACGGCAGGAGCACCGTCTGGACGGACACCTTCGCCATCGACGACGCCACCACGGGTCTGCGCCTGACGTCGTACCGGCTGCGGCTGACCCTCTACCGCCGGCCCGGCACCGGGCTGACCCCCACGGTGTGGCGGCTGGGCGCGATGGGCTCCGACATCCCGGACCGGTTCACGGTGCCGGCCTCCACGCCCGGTCTCGCCCAGGAGCTGATCGTCCCGCGCTACTCGCAGGAGCTCCACCTCGGCCAGTACCCCGAGTACGACAACGGCGGCGAGGCCTGGTGCAGCCCCACCTCCTCGCAGATGATCATCGAGTACTGGGGCGGCCGGCCCACCCCTGAGCAACTGGCCTGGGTCGACCCGGCCTACGCCGACCCCCAGGTGGACCAGGCGGCCCGCGCCACCTACGACTACCAGTACCAGGGCTGCGGCAACTGGCCCTTCAACGCCGCCTACGCCGCGACCTACCAGGACCTCCAGGGCGTGGTCACCCGGCTCGGCTCGCTCACCGACCTGGAGACGCTGATCGCGGCGGGCATCCCGGCCATAACGTCCCAGTCGTTCCTCAGCAGCGAGCTGACCGGTGCGGGGTACGGCACCTCCGGCCACCTGATGACCGTGATCGGCTTCACCGCCGACGGGGACGTGATCGCCAACGACCCCAACTCGGCGACCGACGAGGCGGTGCGCAGGGTCTACGACCGGCGCGAGTGGGAGAACATCTGGCTGCGCACCAAGCGGTACAACGCCGCGGGCAAGGTCGTCTCCGGCACCGGCGGCATCTGCTACCTCTACTTCCCCGCGCACCCGTCGGAGCGCCGGCGCAAGGCGCTCGCGGCGGCGGGCGTGCGCTGAGCCGGGCGCTGTGACCAAGGTCTCGGCGGCAAAAGGCGCGTCGGATGGCAAGGTGGACACAACGGGGGAGTCCACCGCACATCCGACCTCAGTGAGCCACGATGACCGCACACCCGGCGCTCGCGAACCGCGCCCGCACCCGTACCGGCGGCCCGAAGGACGACGGCCCGAAAATCGCCGAACAGGTCCTGGGCTGGGTCCTCGTCGTGGTGGTCGCGATGCTCGTCACGCAGGTCGGTCTGCTGTGACCTGACGCATTCCGGACCTGCCATACTGCGGTGGACCAAGCCCAGTTGGAGACCTGAGTCGACATTGAGTATCAGTCAACAACGTGACGCCGTACGCCCCCGGGCGCGCGGCACCGAGCGCTCACTGGCCCGCCGCGCCGAACTCATCTCCATCGGGCGGAAGTTGTTCGCCGACACGTCCTACGACGCGCTGTCGATGGACGACATCGCCCGGCAGGCGCATGTCGCCAAGGGGCTGATCTACTACTACTTCCAGTCCAAGCGCGGCTACTACCTGGCGATCATCAACGACTCGGTCGCCGGGCTGGTCACCTTCGCGGCGAGCGGCGCCGAGCTGGCGGCCGTCGACCGGGTGCATCGCACCATCGACGGCTATCTCCGTTACGCCGAACACAACCAGGCCGCCTACCGCACCATCGTCAGCGGGGGCGTCGGTTTCGACACCGAGGTGCAGGCGATCCGGGACGCGGTGCGCGCGGCGATCGTCGCCACCATCGCTGAGGGGGCCTACGGGCGGAGCGACATCTCGCCGCTGGCCCGGATGGGCCTGCTGGGCTGGGTGTGCGCGGTCGAGGGCAGCACCCTGGACTGGATAGCCCGCCCCGAACTCTCCCGTGACCGGATGCGCGAACTCCTCGTCAAGACGCTCGGCGGCGCCCTGCGCGCCATCGAGGAACTGGACCCCTCCTACCCCGCGCCCGGACCGGCCCGCCGCGACGGCTGACCGCCGTCCGGGTGGCGCGGCCCACCCCCGCGCTCAGCGGTTCGGACCGGCCGGAAGCAGGGGGAGGCTATTCTCGAAGTAAGCGGCCGTTAACTGGTGACGAGGGGCTGCCGATCGGGCATACTCACAGCCCAGAGCCGCTGGTCAGCCGCTTCCGAGACCCGGAGCGCGCGCCTCGGCAGGCAGCTTGGTGAGTCCCGGCGGAGCCGCCCCACCCAAGGCGTACGCCCGCCGATCTGCCCGACAGGGAGGAGAGCGTCGCCATGCCCGACCGCGCCCCGCAGCCGGTGGACCGGCAACTGCCCACGGACGAGGCCCGCGAGCTGATCTCGCTCGTCCGTGACATCGCGCAGCGCGAGATCGCCCCGGAGGCGGCCGAGCAGGAGGACGCCGGACACTTCCCGCGCGAGGTCTTCACCCTCCTCTCCCGCTCCGGCCTGCTCGGCCTGCCCTACGACGTCGAGTACGGCGGCGGCGACCAGCCCTACGAGGTCTACCTCCAGGTCCTGGAGGAACTAGCCGCGGCCCGTCTCACCGTCGGCCTCGGAGTGAGCGTGCACTCCCTCTCCTGTCACGCGCTGGCCGGCTACGGCACCAAGCAGCAGCAGGTGGAGCATCTGCCCGCCATGCTCGGCGGCGGACTGCTGGGCGCCTACTGCCTCTCCGAGCCGTCCTCCGGTTCCGACGCGGCCTCCCTGCGCACCAGGGCGGTCCGGGACGGCGACGACTGGGTCATCGACGGCACCAAGGCATGGATCACCCACGGCGGCATCGCCGACTTCTACACGGTCATGGCCCGCACCGGCGAGGAGGGGCCGCGCGGGATCACCGCGTTCCTGGTGCCCGGTGACGCCCCCGGGCTGAGCGCCGCCCCGCCCGAGCGGAAGATGGGCATGAAGGGTTCGCCCACCGCGCAGGTCCACTTCGACGGCGTCCGGGTCTCGGACGAGCGGCGCATCGGCGAGGAGGGCCAGGGCTTCGCGATCGCCCTCTCCGCGCTCGACTCCGGCCGGCTCGGCATCGCGGCCTGCGCGATCGGCCTGGCCCAGGCGGCACTCGACGAGGCCGTGGCGTACGCGACCGGGCGGCAGCAGTTCGGGCGGCCGATCTCCGACTTCCAGGGACTGCGCTTCATGCTCGCCGACATGGCGACCCAGATCGAGGCCGGCCGGGCGCTGTACCTCGCGGCGGCCCGGCTGCGCGACGCGGGCCGGCCCTTCGCCAAGCAGGCGGCCATGGCCAAACTGCACTGCACCGACACCGCGATGAAGGCGACCATCGACGCGGTGCAGGTGCTCGGCGGCTACGGCTACACCGCGGACTTCCCGGTCGAGCGCTACCTGCGCGAGGCGAAGGTCCTCCAGATCGTCGAGGGCACCAACCAGATCCAGCGGATGGTCATCGCCCGTCACCTCGCCGGTCCCGAGGCCCGCCGAACCGACTGACCCCGACCGGAGGAAGCGCCGCCCGGCCGCCCCCGCCCGGTGCCGTGACGGCCTGGCGGCGTGCTGCCTGGGCGGCCGAACTCTGCATCGAAGTGAGGTGGTTGGCGGGCTTCGGGCCGCTGTGACGCCGGGTGCGACGGGTTCTCCGGGCGCGCCACGGGGCGCACTACCGGTGCGCAGGGCAAATTGACGGTACGTGAGCTGACGTACCGTCAATCGAATTGCTACGTGCGGCACATGCACCGCGATCGCCGACCACGTTTACGTCTACGACCGCTGCCCTTGGTCGCTGCGTGGCTCGGCTGTACGCACAAGTCCGCTGACGGATGGCCGAGTTACTCGTAGGGGAACGGGCGCCGGGCGGAAGCGCTCAGGCGGCGTAGGGGCGCGCGTCGGGCACACGGATCGGGCGCGAACCCGGGCCGCCGACGTGCGAGAAGGGCTGGGTGCGCCAGTCGAGTCCCTGCGGGAGCGTCAACAGGAGGGCGGTGTCCTGCTCCTGAGGCTCCACCGACTCGTCGGCGGGCCGGGCCTCGGCCGCCTCGCGTCCCGTACCGGCGCAGACCGTGAGCCCGAACGGGTTCCACGGCGAGGCGCACAGCGCGTGCTCGGGCAGGAACTCCTCGTCCGCCAGCAGGGCGATGGGCTGCGCGCAGTCCGGGCAGATCACCCGGTACATCTCCAAGGTGTCGTACGCGTCGAACTCCTCGGCTTCGAAACCGTCCGGTTCGACGCCCTCCGGCTCGGGTTCGACGACGAGTTGCGACCGCCTGGGTGCGGTACGACCAGGGCGCTTGAGACTCTGCATGGGCTACTCCCCCTATGGGCTGGGCCGTTGAAGGCGCTGCGGCCTCGACCACAGCAAGCACTTCCCGTCCCGTCGCGGCGGTAATCACGCCATCTCCACACACCCCTTCCACGGCCTGTGGTCTTCGTCACATGCCGTGCGCAGATGCCCCCGGCGGCCGATACGTCCCGCACGCGCCGCACGCGGGGCTCGCGGGTCACATCACGAACCGGGTATGACCTGCGCCGCTCGGCTATCGCCGGAGATCAGCCGCACTGTAGGTTCTGCGCCATGGAGGAGCTGGACCGACAGATCGTGCAGCTGCTCGTCAAGGACGGGCGGATGAGCTACACCGACCTGGGCAAGGCCACGGGCCTGTCCACGTCGGCCGTGCACCAGCGGGTGCGCCGGCTGGAGCAGCGTGGCGTCATCCGCGGCTACGCGGCGGTCGTCGACCCGGAGGCCGTGGGACTGCCCATGACGGCCTTCATCTCGGTGAAACCGTTCGATCCCAGCGCCCCCGACGACATCGCGGAGCGCCTCTCCGACGTGCCCGAGATCGAGGCCTGTCACAGCGTGGCGGGCGAGGAGAACTACATCCTCAAGGTGCGGGTGGCCACCCCGCACGAGCTGGAGGAACTGCTCGCCCGGTTGCGCGGCCTGGCCGGCGTCTCGACCCGCACCACGGTGGTGCTCTCCACGCCGTACGAGGCACGCCCGCCGCGCATCTGACCCACGGGGGCGTTCGGCGGCCCTGAGCGCGGTCCCGAGTGCGGCCCCGGGCGCCGGACCGCTCGCGCGGGACGCGAGACTGGTCCCATGAGTGAGCGCACCGACCAGCCGAGAACCGTTCTGCTCCGCCGCGGCGAGGTCCACAGTCCCGCCGATCCCTTCGCCACCGCGATGGTCGTCGAGCGCGGCCAGGTCGCCTGGGTCGGCTCCGAGGGGGCCGCCGACGCCTTCGCGGACGGCGTCGACGAGGTGGTCGACCTGGACGGGGCGCTGGTCACCCCCGCGTTCACCGACGCCCACGTGCACACCACCGCCACCGGCCTCGCGCTCACCGGCCTCGACCTCTCCGACGCGCCCTCCCTGGAGGCGGCCCTCTCCCTAGTCCGGGACTTCGCCGCCGCCCGCCCGGCCGACCAGGTCCTCCTCGGCCACGGCTGGGACGCCTCCCGCTGGCCCGGCGGACGCCCGCCGACACGCGCCGAGCTCGACGCGGCCACCGGCGGGCGCCCGCTCTACCTCAGCCGGATCGACGTCCACTCCGCGGTCGTCAGCTCGGCCCTCCTCGACCGACTTCCGGGGGGCCTCGGCCGCGAGGACGCCCCGCTCACCCGGGACGCCCACCACGCCGTACGCGCCGCCGCGCTGGCCGCCGTCACGCCCGCACAGCGCGCCGAGGCCCAGCGCACCGCCCTCGCCCACGCCGCCTCCCTCGGCATCGGCTCGGTCCACGAGTGCGCCGGACCCGACATCTCCTCCGAGGACGACCTCACCGGCCTGCTGCGGCTGGCCGCGGCGGAACCGGGCCCGCGCGTGGTGGGCTACTGGGCGGAGACGGACGTGGAGAAGGCGGCGGAGCTGGGCGCGGCGGGCGCCGCCGGTGACCTCTTCGTCGACGGCGCCCTCGGTTCGCACACCGCCTGTCTGCACCAGCCGTACGCCGACGCCGGCCACACCGGCACCGCCTACCTGGACGCGACCGCCGTCGCCGCCCACGTGACCGCCTGCACGGAGGCGGGCCTCCAGGCGGGCTTCCACGCCATCGGGGACGCCGCCGTGACCACCGTGGTCGAGGGGGTCCGCGCCGCCGCCGAGAAGGTCGGCCTGCCCCGCATCCGGGCCGCCCGGCACCGCGTCGAACACGCCGAGATGCTCACCCCGGAGACGGTCGCGGCCTTCGCCGAGCTGAGCCTCACCGCCTCCGTGCAGCCCGCCTTCGACGCGCTGTGGGGCGGCGAGGAAGGCCTCTACGCCCAGCGCCTGGGCGGGGACCGGGCCCGCACCCTCAACCCCTTCGCGGCCCTGCTGCGGGCCGGTGTCCCGCTCGCCTTCGGCTCCGACAGCCCCGTCACGCCGCTCGGCCCCTGGGCGGCCGTCCGCGCCGCCGCCTTCCACCGGACACCCGAGCACCGGGTCTCCGTGCGCGCCGCGTTCACCGCCCATACGCGCGGCGGCTGGCGTGCGGTGGGACGGGACGACGCGGGTGTCCTGGTCCCGGGCGCCCCCGCCGACTACGCCGTCTGGCGCACCGACGCCCTCGTCGTCCAGGCACCCGACGACCGGGTCGCGCGCTGGTCGACCGACCCGCGCTCCGGCACCCCCGGACTGCCCGACCTGACGCCTGGCGCCGACCTTCCCGTCTGCCTGCGGACGGTGGTGGGAGGCCGGCCCGTGTTCGTACGGCCGGGCGAGTGATCTACCGGGGTGGCGCGCTCCCGATCGACGGCCGCCGCCCTGTCGCCCGACCTGCGCGGTGTCTGCCCTGACCAGCTGATTGCTGACGAACGCGCAGGTCAAACCGCTGTTGACAGGCGACGGCGGCGGGCCGGTAGGTTCGTCCGAGTCCACCACCGGACGTCCGACCGGGGAACCTCCGAGCAATCGCCGAAGCGCCGCTGGGTGAGGGACGGTGTGCCGCACCGGGGCACCGTCACTGGGAGCCAGGCTCAGCGTCGGCGCCTCGGCGAGGGAACGTTCCGGTCGGCTGGGTGTGACCCGGGTGGGGCCCGGACGTTCAGTAGACAACGGCTTTCGGTCGACCCGCAGCCAGCGGGCCCCAGGTCGGCCCGAAGGGCGCCGGGCCCCCATCCGCCGCGCACACGCCGCGAAAAGGGTGTTCTTACCCCGTTCTTGCGGAATCGACACCACCGTACGAACCGGCTGTCACGTCATCGCAGGCCGCGGCCACTATGGTGGACCCCTGCGTACGGACAGAAGGGGCAGCAGTGAACGACGGCGACGGAGCCCTCGCGGCACAGGCCCAGGGGCGGCGGTTCGGCCCGCTCGGCACGGCCCTGGTGATCATCCCGACCTACAACGAGGCCGAGAACATCAAGTCCATCGTCGGCCGGGTCCGGAAGGCGGTCCCCCGAGCACACGTCCTCGTGGCCGACGACAACAGCCCCGACGGCACCGGCAAGCTGGCCGACGAACTGGCCGCCGGGGACGAACAGGTCCGGGTGCTGCACCGCAAGGGCAAGGAGGGCCTCGGCGCCGCCTACCTCGCGGGATTCCGCTGGGGCCTGGAGAACGACTACGGGGTCCTCGTCGAGATGGACGCCGACGGCTCCCACCAGCCCGAGGAACTGACCCGGCTGCTCACCGCCCTCAAGGGCGCGGACCTGGTGCTCGGCTCCCGCTGGGTGCCCGGCGGCCGGGTGGTGAACTGGCCCAAGTCCCGCGAGGTCATCTCCCGGGGCGGCAGCCTCTACTCACGTCTCGCGCTCGACCTGCCGCTGCGTGACATCACGGGCGGCTACCGGGCGTTCCGCCGGGAGACCCTGGAGGGCCTCGGCCTGGACGACGTGGCCTCCCAGGGGTACTGCTTCCAGGTCGACCTGGCGCGCCGCGCGGTCAAGGCCGGCTACCACGTGGTCGAGGTGCCCATCACGTTCGTGGAGCGCGAGCTGGGCGACTCCAAGATGAGCCGAGACATCCTGGTCGAGGCGCTGTGGCGGGTCACCACGTGGGGTGTGGGGGAGCGGGTCGGCAAGCTGCGCGGCAAGGGCGGCTCCGCACCGCGGTGACGCCGGCGCCTCACCGGCGTCGTTGATCGTTCCGTCGTCCCGCACGGCGCCGGGCCCAGGCACACTGGACGTATGACGACTGGTGTTCCGACCACGCCCTCGCCCTCGCCCCCCGCCCGGCCCCGGCGCTTCCGCCTGCGCACCGCGCTGCCCTTGGGCCTCGCCGTGTGGGCGGTACTGGAGATCTGGCTGCTGATCGTGGTGGCCGGCGCGACGAGCGGGCTCACGGTCCTTCTGCTGCTGGTCGCGGGGCTGGTGGCGGGTGCCCTGGTCATCAAGCGGGCGGGCCGGCGGGCCTTCCGGAACCTGAGCCGCGCGGTCCAGCAGGGCGCCACCCCAGCGCCGGCCGGCGGCGGGGGGAACGGTCCGATGATGCTCGGCGGTCTGCTGCTCGTCGTCCCCGGTCTGCTCTCGGACGCGGTGGGCCTGCTCCTGCTCCTCCCGCCGGTGCAGAAGGGCCTCAGCCGCTTCCTGGAGCGCACGGTCGAGCGCAAGCTGCGCCAGGCTGTCCCGGGCACCTTCGGGGACGCCTTCCAGCAGGCCCGTATGGGCCGCCCGGACGGCAAGGTCGTCCCCGGTGAGGTCATCCGGGAGGAGCCGGGAGACGGCTCTCAGGGCCCGCGCCCGCCGCTCGCGCGCTGACCCCGGAAAGCACAGGATCGCGGCACCGTACGCATTCGTACGGTGTCCGCGATCCCTGTGTTCTCGGTAGTACCGCCCCGTTCCCCGGGAACTAGGCCGACTTGCGGCTGTCCCTGGGGTGAACCGCGATGTTCATCGCGCCGGAACGGAGAACGGCGAGACGCTCCGCGAGGACCTCTTCGAGCTCCTCGCGGGTGCGCCGTTCCATCAGCATGTCCCAATGTGTACGCGCGGGCTTGGCCTTCTTTTCCTCTGGGCCGTCGCCGTCCACGAGGAGTGCCTGAGCCCCGCAGACCTTGCACTCCCACTCCGGCGGAATCTCCGCTTCGACCGAGAAGGGCATCTCAAAACGATGTCCCTTCTCGCATGCGTACTCCACGGCCTGGCGCGGGGCCAGGTCGATGCCGCGGTCCGTCTCGTAGCTGGTCACCACGAGGCGCGTGCCGCGAAGAGCTCGCTCACTCATGAATCGTGCCTCCCGGGCTTGTCGCCCACAGGACAGGTGTCGCTGTCGTCGTCATCCGTTCAACGTCCGGTCGGCGGTAAAGATTCCCGTTCCGGGTCGTGCGTCGCCGTCATAGCCGCCCTTGTTGTACCCACCGACGCCCGGTTTGTCACATCTACGAGTAGATGTCACCCACCGTTTCGGCATCTTTGACGCGCAGTAACGGTACGCCTGGCAGGCCAAACGCGTACACTACCGCCCTTTCGCCTTCAGCGCTAAATCGTCTCGGGAACAGCGTTCCCCGCCTCGCGGATCGCACGCCCCACCGGTGACCCGCGCGAGCGGCGCGCCCGAGGGCGAAAGGGCGAGAAGGACGACCAGGGAGATGATCGCGCCCCGATGACTCCCCGTCAGCCGGTGGGTCACCCCGGACAGTGGACCTCTCAGGCCCAGACGCCCCGGTCCCGCATGACCTGGCGCAGCGTGTCGATGTGGTCGGTCATGATGCCGTCGACCCCCAGGTCCAGGAGCCGGTGCATGCGCTCGGCCTCGTTGACCGTCCAGACGTGGACCTGCACCCCGCGCGCGTGGGCGGCGCGGACGAAGCGCCGGTCGACCACGGGGATGCCCGACTGCTCCTCGGGCACCTGCGCGGCCACCGCCGAACGGCGCACCGCGACCGGTGCGCCCCATGAACGCAGCCGCAGGTTCAGCACCCCGCGCGTGCCGTACGAGGTGGCCAGGCGCGGGCCGGCCAGATGCTGGGCACGCGCCACGCGGGCCTCGGAGAAGGAACCGACGCAGACGCGGTTCCAGGAGTCCGTCCGCCCGATGAGGTCCAGCAGGGGCAGCAGCGCGGCCTCGGCCTTGACGTCCACGTTCCAGCGCACCCCGGGGAAGGTCTCCAGGAGTTCCTCGAAGAGGGGCACCCGCTCCCGGCCCGCCACGCGCGCGTGGCTGATGTCGCGCCACGCCTGGTCGGCGATGCGGCCCACGCCGTCGGTCACCCGGTCCAGGCTGTGGTCGTGGAAGGCGACGAGCCTGCCGTCCGCGGTGGCGTGCACGTCGGTCTCGATGTACCGGTAGCCGAGGTCCACGGCGCGCCGGAACTGGAGCGCGGTGTTCTCCAGACCGTCCGCCGCGCCGCCCCGGTGGGCGAACGGGATCGGGCCCGGATGGTCGAGGTAGGGATGACGTATGCGCGTGGTCACCGGGGCAGTATCGCCGGTCCCGGTGACCCGGCGGCGACGAGGGCGCCGCCGTCGGATGCCGGCCGGACGGCGAAGATCCGCAGGAAGAGCTGGGCGAGCGGGCCGATCGACAGGGCGTACAGAAGGGTGCCGACACCGATCGTGCCGCCGAGCGCGAAGCCGGTGGCAACGACCGTCGCCTCGACGGCCGTCCGCATCAACCGGATCGAGCGGCCGGTACGCCGGTGCAGCCCCGTCATCAGGCCGTCGCGCGGTCCCGGCCCGAAGCTCGCCGCGATGTAGAGGCCGGTGGCGGCGCCGTTGAGGACGATGCCCGCCGCGAGCAGGGCGACCCTGGCCGCGAGGGCGTGCGCGTCCGGCAGCAGGGCCAAGGTGCCGTCCATGGCGAGGCCGACCACGAACACGTTGGAGACGGTGCCGAGGCCCGGGCGCTGGCGCAGCGGTATCCACAGGAGCAGCACCGTGGCGCCCACGATGATCGACACCACGCCGATCGTCAGGCCGGTCAGCTCGGCGAGGCCCTGGTGCAGCACGTTCCAGGGCTCCATGCCCAGGCCGGCCCTCACCAGGAGCGCGGAACTGGCGCCGTACAGCGCGAGTCCGGCGTACAGCTGGACGAGACGTCGCCCGAGACGGCTCTGTGCGGACAAGTGGTGCCCCCTGGTGGTGGTAGTGGCCTGACCCATGTCACCCTGTGGCCATGGATGGCATGTGATCCATGGCCAATTCGGGGAAGGTGGACTGGTTCTCATGGCGCAGTGGACCTCGGCGATCGGTGCCGCTCAGCTCGCCCGGCTGCTCAACTCCCAGCAGGACCGTCCGGCCGGCCCCGGCACGCGCCGCCCGCCCGCCTACCGGGCCCTCGCGGACGGCATCCGCCTCCTGGTGCTCGAAGGGCGCGTACCGGTCGCCGCCCGGCTGCCCGCCGAGCGCGAACTGGCGCTGGCCCTGTCCGTCAGCCGCACCACCGTCGCCGCCGCCTACGAGGCGCTGCGCGCCGAGGGGTTCCTGGAGTCCCGGCGCGGGGCCGGCAGCTGGACCGCCGTACCGGCCGGGAACCCGCTGCCCGCGCGCGGGCTGGAGCCGCTGCCGCCCGAGGCCCTGGGGTCGGTGATCGACCTGGGCTGCGCGGCCCTGCCCGCCCCGGAACCGTGGCTCACCCGGGCCGTCCGGGGCGCCCTGGAGGAGCTGCCGCCGTACGCCCACACCCATGGCGACTATCCCGCCGGGCTGCCCGCGCTGCGCGCGATGATCGCCGAGCGCTACACCCTGCGCGGGATCCCGACCATGCCCGAGCAGATCATGGTCACCACCGGCGCCATGGGCGCCATCGACGCGATCTGTCACCTCTTCGCCGGCCGGGGTGAACGCATCGCGGTCGAGTCGCCCTCCTACGCCAACATCCTCCAGCTGATGCGCGAGGCGGGCGCCCGCCTCGTCCCCGTGGCCATGGCCGAGGGGCTGACCGGCTGGGACATGGACCGCTGGCGCCAGGTGCTGCGCGAGGCCGCGCCCCGGATCGCCTACGTCGTCGCCGACTTCCACAACCCGACCGGCGCCCTCGCCGACGAGGACCAGCGCCGCCGGCTGGTGGACGCGGCCCGCTCGGCGGGCACCGTGCTGGTCGCCGACGAGACGATGAGCGAGCTGTGGCTCGACCCGGACGTGGAGATGCCGAGGCCCGTCTGCGGCTTCGACCCCGCCGGCTCGACGGTCGTCACCGTCGGCTCCGCCAGCAAGGCGTTCTGGGCGGGGATGCGCATCGGCTGGGTGCGGGCGGCCCCCGACGTGATCCGCAGCCTGGTCGCCGCGCGTGCCTACGCCGACCTGGGCACCCCCGTACTGGAACAGCTCGCCGTCAACTGGCTTTTCAGCACCGGCGGTTGGCAGCAGGCCGTGGAGATCCGGCGGAGCCAGGCGCGGGAGAACCGGGACGCGCTGGTCGCCGCGGTCCGGCGGGAGCTGCCCGACTGGGAGTTCGAGGTGCCCCGGGGCGGACTCACGCTCTGGGTGCGCACGGGCGGCCTCTCCGGGTCCCGGCTGGCGGAGGCGGGGGAGCGCGTGGGCGTACGGGTGCCGTCGGGGCCGCGCTTCGGGGTCGACGGGGCTTTCGAGGGCTATGTGCGGCTGCCGTTCACCGTGGGTGGCGCGGTCGCCGAGGAGGCCGCCGTACGCCTGGCCGCGGCGGCCCGGCTGGTGGAGAGCGGAGTTTCCGGCGGGAACGGCGAGTCGCCACGCACCTTCGTGGCGTAGACCCGCCCGGCCCGCCCTCCGCCCGGTGTCGCCGGGCTGTCACGACGTCTCCGCCGCCGTCGCGGCCTCGACCGCCGTCTCCGCCGGCAGCCGCTCCGCCGCGTCCGCGGGTGTCGTGCGGGGTGGCAGCAGGGCCAGCACCGCCTGGCGGTCGGCGTCGCTCGTCGCGTCGTCGTACGGGTCCGGGGTCGCCGGGACCTGGAGGCGGAGGACCGGTCCGTTGCCGAGCCGGGCGTAGCCGCGGCCCGGGGGCAGCTGGGCGGTCGGTGTGGTGTGCGGGGGAGCGCCCAGTACGCCCTCCAGCTGGGCGGTGGTGGCGGGCCCGAGGACGACCCGCGCGCGGGTGTGCTGCCGTACGGCGTCGCTGAGGGTCTCCGCGCTGTCGAACTGCTCGGCCACCACGACCGTCACATGGGCGGCGCGGCCGTGCCGCAGCGGCACGTGGAGCAGGGACTGGGGGTCCTTGCGGCCGTCGGCGGCGGCCACGTACGCGAAGGCGGTCGGCCGGTCCAGCAGGAGCCAGAGGGGCCGTTGGGTGTCGTCCGGTGCGGGGTGCCCCCCCGACCGCGCGCGGTTGACGGCGACCAGCCGGCGCTCCGTCTCGTGGGCGGCCCACTCCAGGCTGGCCAGCGCGCCGGTCAGCCCGCACTCGATCCCGAGGACACCGTCCCGGCCGGTGAGGCAGGCGTAGTCGCCGGTGCCGCCGCCCTCGACGATCAGTACGTCGCCGTACCGCAGGGCCTGGAGGGCGATGGAGCGCAGCAGGGTGGAGGTGCCGCTGCCGGGCTGGCCCATGACGAGGAGGTGCGGTTCGGTGGAGCGGATGCCGGTGCGCCAGACGACGGGCGGGACGTCGCGGTGTTCCGCCCCGTGGGCGAGGGGGAGCGTGCGCCGGACCCGGGTCGGGTCGGTGAAGCCGAGGACGGTCTCGCCGGGAGCCGTGACGAAGCGCTGGGCGGCGATGTCGGTGCGGAGCGGGGCGAGGACGGTGACCGCGAGCTCGTTGCCCTCCTCATCCCAGTCGAAGTGGTACTCCCGGCCGCGGCCGGCCTTGGTGGTGAGCAGCTGCTCGATCCGCGCGCGGGATTCGGCCTCGCCGTCCGTGAAGTACGGCGGGTAACTGATGACGAGGTGGCCGACACGGTTCTCGTCGTCGAACTCGAAGTCGGGGAAGGCCTTCTCCCAGTCGCCGCCGTGGGTGAAGAGGGGGTCCGGGTCCTCGGCGGCCGAGAAGTAGGGCACCAGGGCCTCGTAGAGGGACCGCAGGCGCTGGGTCTGGAACTCGTCCGGGCCCTCGGGTGACCCCGGGGTCCGGTCCCTGCCGTGCCATGCCGCCGCCGCCATCAGGAGGACGACGGCGAGCAGTGGTCCGTACGGCACCAGCGCCATGACCAGGACCACCGAAGCCACCAGGAAGAGCAGCGGGCCGCGCCTGTCCTTGGGGGTCGCGGCCCATCTGCGCCGCCCGGCCGATGCCAGCCGGCGCAGCCCGCGCGTGATGGTGATCAGCGGGTGGAGGACGTCGGTGGCGCCGTCCGCCGCCGTCCTGGCCAGCTCCCGGCTCCGGGCGATCTGCGCGCTGCCGTTGCTCAGGATGCGGGGGAGGGGGCGCCGGGCCACTGCTGTCTCCTGGAGGTGCGTACGGGTGGGGGCGTCAGAACTTGATTCCGCCGAGCAGACTGGCCAGGCTCTCGCCGCCGGCCTTGATGCTCGGTGCGATGGCCGTGCTGGCCATGTAGAAGCCGAAGAGCGCGGCCACCACGGCGTGGGAGGCCTTGAGGCCGTCCTTCTTGAAGAAGAGGAAGACGATGATGCCGAGAAGGACGACGCCTGACATGGACAGAATCATTTGAGCTCTCCTGGTTCGTGGGGACGGTCACCATGAGTTGTTCCAGGATCACAGGATGTATCTATACGATAAAAGGTGCAACTAGGTGAATCTTGGTGGATTTCCCCCCGATGGCCGAGCCAGCCGGCCGGTCCGCGCCGGGGTGAGGGCTCGACCGCCCCGGAGGGTGATCTTCGCCTCACCGGCGCTCCGTCCTGTCTGCGCCGAGCCAGTACGCTGGCGATTCACCCGAACCAGTGAGAGGCGGCCGGACCGATGAGTGAAGCCCCCGATCCCGAGGTCGTGGAGCTCGCGACCAAGATCTTCGATCTGGCCCGGCAGGGCGGGACCGACGCGCTCGTGGCGTACGTGGACGCCGGCGTTCCGGCGAACCTCACCAACGACCGCGGTGACTCCCTGCTGATGCTCGCCGCCTATCACGGCCACGCCGACGCGGTACGGGCCCTGCTGGCCCGGGGCGCCGAGGCCGACCGCATCAACGACCGGGGGCAGACCCCGCTGGCCGGAGCCGTCTTCAAGGGCGAGCAAGAGGTCATCAAGGCCCTTTTGGAGGCCGGCGCCGACCCCGCCTCGGGCACCCCCTCGGCGGTCGACACGGCCCGGATGTTCGGCAAGACGGAGCTGCTCGCGCTCTTCGGCACCAGCTGATCCGCGCCCGGGGAGCCGCCCGGAACAGGCCGTCTGACCAGGCAGCACAAGGAAAAACGGGGGATCACGGGGGAAAACGGGGGGAAGGCAGCACGACGCCGCCCGAAATTTCGGTCGCGGCGGCGAGAACCGCCGGGTCATCATGACGTCGTGATTCACGGACGCGGTGGCCGGGCAGGAGTTGCCGCACCGCGCGGCCCGTGAAGGGCCCGCACGGGCCACCGACGAGAGGCAGAGGAAAATGGGACACAGCAAGCAGGAAACGGCGGGCGCCCCCACGTGTTGTCACGCGGCCAGGTAGTGCACGTCCCCCGGTTGCGTCGACGCTTGATGTGAGGCTGTTTCCCATGTTCGATCCGGTCATAGCGCCCAGCGGCACGCTGCTCGGCCTGCTCCAGCGGGGCCGCGGCGACGGCACACTGCACGCGCTCACCGCACCGCGGGCGGAAGCGCTCGCGGCGCTGAACCACTGTGTGCTGCGCGACCCCCGCCACGACTGGCAGGTGGAGAACCGCTCGCTCTACTACGCCCGCCTCTACCTCGATCTCAACGGCGACCTGGACGCCGTCCGGGCCCACCTCTTCGACGTCGAGGACGTCCTCGACACCGAGGAGTCCCGCACCGGCCTCGCGCTCGCCGTCCTCGGCCACCTCGCCTCCTACGGCCGGCGGGACGCGCTGGAACTGCTGCGCAGGTACGCGGCGCACGGCACCAACTGGGCCTGGGCGCTGGACGAACTGGCGCTCCGGGACGACGACGCGGGCCTGCGCGCCCTCGCCGCCCCCGTCCTGGCCCGGTTCACGGCCGACCCCGAGGGCGAGGCCGAACTGGCCGCCACCGTGCGCGACGCCTTCGAACCGCGGCCCTGGCGGCTGTGGGCCGAGGATCCGCGCGAATCGGTCGCCGCACGCGTGCGTGCCGCCCACGAGGCCGGCTGCTTCGACCGCTGGCAACGCCAGATGCGACCCAGCGGACCCCGGCCCGGATGGAGCGTGCGCGCGGTCTTCGAATGGGCCCAGCAGGGGGTCGAACGCGGCGCCGCCCTCCATGTCCCGGCCGCCCGCTGCCTCTCCGCCGTCGCCGGTCCCGAGGACCGGCCCGAGATCGTCGAGGCCGCCCGGGACGGCGGCGAGGGCGCCCGCTGCACGGCCCTGCGCTATCTGGCCGACAGCGGCGCCACCGAGGCCCTCGACCTGATCGAGCGGGCTGTCGCCACCGGTTCCGCGCCGGTCGTGGAGGCAGCCGTGGACGCCTTCGAACGGATGCGGTCCGCCGCCGCGGTCGACCGGGCCCGCGGCTGGGCCCGCCGCCCCGACCCGCTGGGCGCCGCGGCCGGACGGATGCTCGCCTGCCGGGGCGGAGCCCAGGACAGCGACCTCGTCCTCGGCGCTCTCCGGGAGGCCGTCATGGGCGAGGGCCCCGACGCGCCCACGCTCTGGACCCTGGTCGACGGCGCCGGCCGGCTCGGCATCGCCTGCGCCGCCCCCGTCCTGCGCCACGTGTACCGCGAGACCGCCTCGTCCCATCTGCGCGGCCGGGCCGCCCGCGCCCTCGCCGCGACCGACCCCTCCTTCGCCACCGGATTCGCCGTCGAGTGCCTGTGGGACTGCGAGGAGACCACCCGCGAGATCGCCGCCCGGCACGCCGAGACCGGTGACACCCGCGTCGTGGAACGGCTGCGCCGGCTCGCCGCCGACCCAGCCGAGGAGGCCGAGGTGCAGACGGCCGTACGGAGCCGGATCGGGCCCGATCAGCCCGCCGCGTGAACACCGGGTGACCCGCGGACCGGCTGGGCATGGACGCGGCCCGCCCCGCGCGGGTGAGCAGTCCAACGCTCATGGGACGTTCATCGGCGACACAGATCCACGTTGACGCGGCCACGTCCAGTACGGCGACAACACGGGTATGCGTGTCGTCATCGTGACCGAATCCTTTCCCCCCGATGTGAACGGCGTGGCCCACTGCGCCCTCCAGACCGCCCGGCACCTCGTAGACCGCGGTCACCATCCGCTCGTCGTCGCGCCGGCCACCGCGGCCGGTCCCGGGTCCGACGCCCGGTCGCCGTGCCCCGTCATCCGAGTCCCCTCCCTCCCGCTCCCCGGCTACCCCCAGGTCCGGGTCGCCCTCCCCACCCGGCGGGTCGCCGCGACGATCACCGCGCACGGCGCCGACCTCGTCCACCTGGCCAGTCCCTTCGTGCTCGGAGTCCGCGGAATGGCGGCCGCCGCCCGGCTCGGCGTCCCCGCCGTGGCCGTCTACCAGACCGATCTCGCCGGATACGCCCGCACCTACATGGGGGCCGGCGAGGCCGCCGCCTGGCGCCGCATCCGCTCCGTCCACGCCGCCGCCGACCGCACCCTCGCGCCCTCCACCGCCGCCCTGCGCGACCTGGAGACACACGGGGTGCCCCGGGTCCGGCTCTGGCCGCGCGGCGTGGACACCGCACGCTTCCGCCCGGCCCGCCGGGACGAGGCGCTGCGCCGCGAACTCGCCCCGAACGGCGAGGTGATCGTCGGCTACGTCGGCCGCCTCGCCCCCGAGAAACAGGTCGAACTCCTCGCCGCCGCCTGCGACGTGGCAGGAGTCCGCGTGGTGGTGGTCGGCGACGGGCCCAGCCGCCCGCACCTGGACGAGGCGCTGCCCGGCGCGGTCTTCCTCGGCCGGCGCACCGGCGACGAACTCGCCCGCATCTTCGCCTCGTTCGACATCTTCGCCCACACCGGCCCCTTCGAGACCTTCTGCCAGACCGTCCAGGAGGCCATGGCCAGCGGCGTCCCCGTCATCGCCCCGGCCGCGGGCGGCCCGCTCGACCTGGTCGCCCACGGCCGCACCGGACTGCTCATCCCACCCCGCGACGGCAGCGCCGTGCGGGACGCCGTACGCGTCCTCGCCGCCGATCCCGTGCTACGGGCCGCCTACGGCGCCGCCGGGCGCGCCACCGTCGAGGGACGCACCTGGGCGGCGGTCGGCGACCAGCTCATCGCGCACTACGGCGATGTCCTCGCCGGTCGCCGGACGGCGGTGGCGGCATGAACACGGCCTCCCTGCGGATCGTCCGGCTCGCCAACTTCGTCACCCCCGCCTCCGGCGGACTGCGCACCGCACTGCGTGAACTGGGCAAGGGCTACCAGGCGGCCGGCCACCACCCCGTCCTCGTCGTCCCCGGCGAACGCCACAGCGACCGGCAGACCGAGCAGGGCCGCGTGATCACCCTGCCCGGACCGCTGCTGCCCGGCACCGGGGGCTACCGCGTGCTCACCGACAGACGGCGCGTGGCCGCCCTCCTGGAACAGCTCGCCCCGGACCGCATCGAGGTGTCCGACCGTACGACGCTCAGGTGGACCGGCAAGTGGGCCCGGCGCGCCCGGGTCCCCGCCGTGATGGTCTCCCACGAGAGCGCCGACGGCGTGCTGCGCACCTGGGGGCTGTCGGAGGAGCTGTCCCGGCGCACCGCCGACGCCCTCAACCTCCGTACGGCGCACACCTACGCGCGTGTGGTGTGCACCACGGAGTTCGCCGAGCGGGAGTTCGTGCGGATCGGCGCCCGCAACGTCGTACGGGCACCCCTGGGGGTCGATCTGGTCGAACGCCACCCGGCGCTGCGGGACCCCGGGCTGCGCGCCCGGTACGCGCGCGTGGACGAGGTGCTGCTGCTGACCTGCACCCGGCTCTCCGTGGAGAAGCGGCCCGGTACCGCGCTGGACGCCCTGGAGGCGCTGCTGCGGCGCGGGCGACGGGCCGTGCTGGTGGTGGCCGGGGACGGGCCGCTGCGGGCCCGGCTGCACCAGCGGGCCCGGGACCGCGGGCTGCCGGTCACCTTTCTGGGGCATGTCCCCGACCGGCGGCTGCTGGGCGCGCTCCAGGCATCCGCCGACGTCTGTCTGGCGCCGGGGCCGGCCGAGACGTTCGGGCTGGCCGCGCTGGAGGCGATGGCCTGCGGCACGCCCGTGGTGGCCAGCGCTTCGTCGGCGCTCCCGGAGGTCATCGGGCCCGCGGGAGCCATGGCCGCGGACAACGGCGAGGCCTTCGCGGACGCCGTGCGGACGCTCCTGCACCGGCCCGAGGCCGAGCGGCGCGAGGTCGCACGCGCGCGTGCGGAGTGCTTCGGCTGGAACGCCGCGGTCGACGCCTTCCTGACCGCCCACGACGCCGACGTGCCGGCACGGGGTCTCGCTCCCTCGGCGCCCGGGAGCGCGGCGTGAGAGGCGTCCGTTTCGTGGCCCTCGGGGACTCGCTGACCGAGGGGGTCGGCGACCCCGTGGGCGCGGGGTGGCGCGGTTGGGCCGCGCTGCTGGCCGGCGGACTCGCGGCGGAATCGGTGGACTTCACCAACCTCGCGGTCAGCGGGGCCCAGACCCGGGACGTGCTCGAACGCCAGACGCCGGCCGCGCTGGCCCTGCGCCCCGACGTCGTGTCGGTGGTCATCGGCGTCAACGACACCCTGCGCTGCACCTTCGACATCCACGCCGTGGCCGCCCGGCTCGACGAGGTGTACGCGGCCTTCACCGCCCAGGGCGCGGTCCTGCTCACCGCCTGTCTGCCCGACCCGGGGGCGAGGCTCGGCCTGCCGGGTGTGCTGGCCCGTCCGCTGGCCCGGCGGCAGCGGGCGGTCAACGCCGTGGTGCACGCGCTCTCCGAGCGGTACGGGGCGGTGCATCTGCACGCGGCGGAGGGGGCGTGGCTCAAGGAGCGCGCGATGTGGAGCGCGGACCGGCTGCACCCCGGGGAGCGGGGCCACCGTCAACTGGCCGCCCGTTTCCATACGTTGCTCATGAGTGAACGCCTCGCGACCGGGGCGCCGCCCTCACCGGTGCCCGAGTTCCCCGCGCCCACCAGGTCGGCGAGTCTGCTGTGGCTGGCCACGGCGGGCACCGGCTGGGTGGCGCGCCGCTGCACCGACCTGCTCCCGCAACTCCTCAACCTCGCCGCCGAGGAACTGCGCCACCGCGCGCGGGGCACCAGCGGACGCCTGGACCTGCGCGCGTCGCACGCGGTGTCGACAGCCCTGGCAGCCCTGACGGTGACCGACCGGCCCCCGGACGTCGCGTGAGGGGGCCGACTCCGGAGCGGCGGCGACCAGCCCGGTCCGGGGGGCGCCACCGGAAGCGTTCGGTCCGGTCCCGGAGGCGTCCGCTCCGTGGTGCCGTTCCCAGCCGGTCGACCCGGGTGTCGCCGTACATCGCCCGACCCGGGGGCATGCCGCCGAAAGGGCGTCTCCCTCGCCGTCAACGGCGTCGCACGGCCACGAAGCGGATCGGTGTGCCGGGCGTCGCCTGGGCGGCGGCAGGCAGGTCGGCGGCGCGGACGACCGCGATCACCGGGTAGCCCCCGGTGGTCGGATGGTCGGCCAGGAACACCACCGGGCGGCCGTCCGGCGGTACCTGGACAGCGCCAAGTACCATGCCCTCACTGGCCAGTTCACCGGTCAGGGCCCGCTCCAGGGCGGGCCCCTCGGTACGCAGCCCGATGCGGTTGCTCGCCGAGGAGACCCGGTACGCGCGGGACGTGAACACGCGCAGCGCTTCCGGGGTGAACCAGTCGTCCCGGGGCCCCGGCGTCACACGGAGCACCAGCTCGGCCGGGGGAGAGGGCTGCGGGGCGACGTCCACGCACGCGTGCAGACCGGTCGGGGTCCCCAGGGGCAGCACCGTGCCGTCGGTGAGCGGTGGCGGGCCCAGCCCCGAGAGCAGGTCGGTGGAGCGGCTGCCGAGCACCGGCTCGACGCCGACCCCGCCGTCGAAGGCGACATACCCGCGCACTCCGGAGACGGCCGTTCCGACGTCCAGGACGGCCCCCGCGGGCACGCGCACGGGAGCACCCCAGGCGACCGGCCGGCCGTCCACGGTGACCGGACAGGGCGCACCCCCGACCGCGGCGGTGACCGCCGAACGAGGCCGCAGCGCACACCCGTTGAGGGTCGTCTCCAGGACGGCGGCCTCGGGCGGATTGCCCACCAGCCGGTTGACGAGCGCGGCGGCGGGCCGGTCGAGCGCCCCGGAGCGCGGCACCCCGAGGTGCGCGTGACCGGACCGCCCCAGATCCTGCACGGTGGTCAGCACCCCGGCCCGTACGACGGACAACGCGCGGTCCGTCATGCGCCCCCCTCCGCGACGAACCGCACCCGCGTCCCCGGTGTCAGCAGGGCGGCCGGTACGCGTGCGGGGTCCCAGAGGACCGCGTCGGTCGTGCCGATCAGCTGCCAGCCGCCCGGTGACGAACGCGGGTAGACGCCGGTGTACGGACCCGCCAGGCCCACCGCGCCGGCCGGGACGGCGGTGCGCGGAGTGGCCCGGCGCGGCACGTCGTAGCGGTCCGGGAGGCCGGAGAGGTAGGCGAAGCCGGGGGCGAACCCGCAGAAGGCCACCCGGAACTCGGTCTCCGCGTGGACGCGCGCCACCTCCCGTTCGGCGATGCCCCACAGGGCGGCGACGTCGGCGAGGTCGGGACCGTCGTAGCGCACGGGGAGCCGGACCACCTCGCCCGTGCGCGGGGGAGCGGGCGGTACGTCGGCGGCGGTCAGTTCGGCGGCCAGCCCGAGGGGGTCGTCGAGGCCGTCCAGGAGGACCGTACGGGCGGCGGGGACGAGCTCCCGGACGGTCAGCGAGCCCTCCGCGCGGCGGCGCGTCAGCTCCGCGTGGACGGCCTGTGCCTCCTCCCCGGAGGCGACCTCGACGAGCAGCGCGCTGTCGCCGACGGGCAGTGCCCTCATACGAAGGCCCCCACCCGGACACCCGACTCCAGGAGGCGTGCCCGGACCCGGCGGGCCAGCTCCACCGCGCCCGGCGTGTCCCCGTGCAGGCACAGGGAGCGGGCGCGTACCTCGATGCGGGTCCCGGAGAGCGCGGTGACCGTCCCGGAGCGGGCCAGGTCCAGCGAGCGCTCCACGACGGTGTCGGGATCGGTGACCACCGCTCCCGCCCGGTCGCGCGGCACCAGCGTGCCCGCGTCGGTGTAGGCCCGGTCCGCGAACGCCTCCGTGACGGCCGGCAGCCCCGCCTCCGCGGCCAGCGCCAGCACCCGCGAGCCGGGCAGCCCGAGCACCGGCAGCGTGGCGCCGGCGAGGAGCACGCCGGCGACCACCGCGGCGGCCTGCTCCTCGTCGCGCACGACCCGGTTGTAGAGCGCGCCGTGCGGCTTCACGTACGCCACCCGCGCGCCCGCCGCACGGGCGAACACCTCCAACGCGCCGATCTGGTAAGCCACTTCGGCCGTCAGCTCGGCGGCCGGCACGTCCATCGCGCGCCGGCCGAACCCGGCCAGGTCCCGGTAGGAGACCTGCGCGCCGATCCGTACGCCGCGCTCGGCCGCCAGCTCGCACACCCGCCGCATGGTGACCGGGTCCCCGGCGTGGAAGCCGCAGGCCACGTTGGCGCTGGTGACGACGGAGAGCAGCTCCTCGTCGTCGGTCAGCCGCCAGCGGCCGAAGCCCTCGCCGAGGTCGGCGTTCAGATCGATCATCATCACTCCTGGTCAGGCCACGCGGTACTGCTCGTCGCGGGCGTCGGTGAGGAACATCTGGCCCGGGGCGTGCGTGATGGCGAAGGGCGGGCGCGAGGCCATCACCGCGGCCTGCGGGGTCACTCCGCAGGCCCAGAAGACCGGGATGTCGTCCGGCCCGGCGACGACCGGGTCGCCGAAGTCGGGACGGCCGAGGTCCGCGATGCCGAGCGCCGCGGGATCGCCGCACAGGACGGGCGAGCCGTGCACCGCCGGGAGCAGACTGGTCTCCCGGATCGCGGTCGCCAGATGCCGGGCCGGCACCGGGCGCATCGAGACGACCATCGGCCCGTGCAGCCGCCCGGCCGGCCGGCAGGCGCGGTCGGTGACGTACATCGGGACGTTGCGGCCCTGCTCGATGTGGCGGATCGGGACGCCGGCCCGGCTCAGCGCCCACTCGAAGGTGAAGCTGCACCCGATGAGGAACGTCACCAGGTCGCCCCGCCAGTACGCGCGCGTGTCCGTCGGCTCGTCCACCAACTCGCCGTCCCGCCACACCCGGTAGCGCGGCAGATCCGTGCGCAGGTCCGCGCCGTCGGCCAGCACCGTCGTCCAGGAACCGGCGTCGGTGACGTCGAGCACCGGACAGGGTTTGGGGTTGCGCTGGCAGAACAGCAGCATCTCGTACGCCCAGTCGGCGGGGACCGAGATCAGGTTGACCTGGGTGTGGCCTGTCGCGACCCCGGCCGTGGGGCCCGTCAGCCCCTTGCGGAAGCGGGTCCGGGCGGTTTTCGGACTCCACGCGTGCGCGTGGTCGTCGACGACGGTCACCGGGCGGTCTTCGGTGCGGTTCACTCCAGTTCCTTTCCGCGGGTCTCCGGCAGTCCCAGGAGGGCCAGCGCCGCGATGCCGTAGCCGATCGCCCCGAAGACGAGCGCGCCGCCCACGCCCCAGCTGTCGGCCAGATAGCCCACCAGGGTCGGGAAGACGGCGCCCACCGCGCGGCCCGTGTTGTAGGTGAAGCCCTGTCCCGTGCCGCGCAGCGCGGTCGGGTACAGCTCACTCAGGTAGGACCCGAAGCCGCTGAAGATCGCCGACATGCAGAACCCGAGCGGAAAACCCAGTACCAGGACAAGGGTATTGGCGCCGTCGGGAATGTGCGTGTAGGCCACCACGCAGATCGCCGAGAGCAGGGCGAAGAGCCAGATGGTGCGCCTGCGCCCCAGCCGGTCGGTGAGATGACCGCCGGTGAGATAGCCGAGAAAGGCACCGGAGATCAGGAAACTCAGATAGCCGCCGGTGCCGACGACCGAGAGACCGCGGTCCGTCTTCAGATAGGTCGGCACCCAGGTGGCGAGGGTGTAGTAGCCGCCCTGGACGCCGGTGGAGAGCAGGCCCGCGAAGACCGTGGTGCGCAGCAGCCCCGGTGTGTCCGCGGTGGCCGGCCGGAAGATCGCCGCGAACGAGCCCTTCCGGGTGCTCCGTTCGCGCGCGGCCTTCGCCTCCGGGGCGTCGTGCACCCGGCGCCGTACCCACAGCACGAGCAGCGCGGGCAGCGCGCCGGTCCAGAACATCACCCGCCAGGCCAGGTCGTCGCCGACGAAGGAGAAGACCAGCGTGTAGACGACCGCGGCCAGCGCCCATCCCGCGGCCCACGCGCTCTGCACCGCGCCGAGGGTACGGCCGCGGTGCCTGGCGCTCGCGTACTCGGCGACCAGCACCGCGCCGACCGCCCACTCGCCGCCGAAGCCGAGGCCCTGGAGGGCGCGGAAGACCAGCAGCGTCCCGTAGTTGGGCGCGAAGCCGCAGGCGACCGTGAAGACGGCGTACGTGATCACCGTGACCAGCAGGGCCTGGACGCGGCCGATCCGGTCGGCGAAGACGCCCGCGACGGCGCCGCCGACCGCCGAGACGACCAGGGTGACCGTGGTGAACAGGCCGGTCTGGCCGCTGTCCAGGCCGAAGTAGGCGGCCAGGGCGACCATGCTCAGCGGCAGCGTGAAGTAGTCGTAGGAGTCCAGGGCGTAGCCGCCGAACGCGCCGCCGAAGGCGCGGCGACCCTGCGGGCCGAGGGCGCGCAGCCAGGCGAACGTGCCGTCGTCGGCGGTGAGTTCGTCCCCGTCCGGCGGTGCGCCGGGGGTCAGGGCCTGAGGTGGAGGAGTGGTGCTCATGTGCACCTCGCAGAAGGAGGACGGAGGGTGCGGAAGGGATGAGCCGTGCCGTGCGGGAGCCGTCGGCGCCGGGTGAGCGGGTGGCGCCCTGAGGAGAAAGGTAGAGGATCGTTGAACGATCCTTCAATACCTATGTTGTTTCGTTCTTCTCTCTGCGGTTGAATTCCGGGCATGGCAGATCAGCTGGCGGGACTGGCCGACGACCGCGCCCTCCTGGGCCGTACGAGCACCGCCGAACGCGTCTCGGACATCCTCCGGAGCCGGATCGCGGACGGCTACTTCCCGCCGGGCACCCGGCTCTCCGAAGACAGCATCGGCGGCGCCCTGAGCGTCTCCCGCAACACGCTCCGGGAGGCCTTCCGGCTGCTCACCCACGAGCGGCTGCTCGTCCACGAGCTGAACCGGGGCGTCTTCGTCCGGGTGCTGACCGTCGAGGACGTCGAGGACATCTACCGCACCCGCCGCCTCGTCGAGTGCGCCGTCGTACGCGGCCTGGCCGAGCCGCCGTACGCCCTCCGACAACTGGACACCGCCGTCGTCGAGGGGCAGCGGGCCGCCGCCGAGAATGACTGGAAAGCGGTGGGCACGGCCAACATCCACTTCCACGGCGGCCTCGTCGCGCTCGCCCACAGCGCCCGCACCGACGAGCTGATGCGCAGCGTCTTCGCCGAACTGCGCCTCGCCTTCCACCTGGTGGACGACCCCGAGCGGCTGCACGAGCCCTACCTCCAGCGAAACCGGCAGATCCTGCGGGCGCTGGAGGCCGGCGACCGCGCCGGCGCCGAGCGGCTCCTCGCCGTCTACCTCGACGACTCGCTGGACCGGGTCGTCGACGCGTACCGGCGGCGGGTCGGCGCGGACGGCCCGTCGCCCGGCTGACCCCGCGCGCCCGGCACGGCGGGTGCGGCGGGCGGTGGCTTCTGCGTCGTTTGGGTCGTTGTCAGACCGAGGACCTAGTCTGTGCACCGTGACTTCGCCTGCATCGACGGACAGCGTTCCGCCCCAGTTCAGCGCGGGGCCGCGCCCCGCGCCGGGGCCGGCCGCCGACGAGGGACTGGCCCGGCGGCTGCGCGCCCTCGCCTGCACCGCGCCCCTGCACGACCTCGACGCCCGCAAGGCCAACCTCGCGGGCGAGTACTCGGTCTACGGCATGGCCGAGGTGGCCCTCGCCGCCATCGACCTCGTCACCCTGAACATGGACTTCGACACCGGCGCCGACCACGACCAGATAGTGGCCAGGCTCATCCCGCGCATCTCCGCGCAGGCGCCGGGGCGGCCCGTCGCCGAGCACGAGCGCGTGGCCCGCTGGGTGTTGGAGAACCTGATCAACGTCGGCAGCGTCGACCGCGGCTTCCGCGCCGTGTACGGCACGTTCACGACGGACGGCACCTACGTGCGCCGCGACTACGACTTCAAGCTGATCGAGGAGGTCCCCGGCTACGGCGGCGGCGTCTACCTCCGCACGACGGACGAGGCCGTCAACGTCCTGGTGGGCGCCCTCGACACCGACGTCACCAGCGCGCAGATCGCCGCCGAGGTCAAGCTGGAGGTGCTGATCAGCCGCGGCCGGCTCGCCGACGCCCAGCTCGCCGCCGAACAGGCCCGCTACCGCACCGTGCAGTACGCGGAGACGCTCCGCCGCGCCCTGGACGCCACCCGGCGCAACGTCCGGGCGGTGGACTGGCTCAACGCCGTGCCCGACCTGATCGCCGAGGCCCTCGACCACGTCGCCGACCGGTACCGCCACGAGAACGCGATCCTCACCAACATCCGCAAGGCCCGCGACGAGTCCGAGGATCCCGAACAGAAGCGGCGCGCGGCCGAACTGGTCGACATCGTCAAGGACTGCATCCGACGCCACACCCAGCTCCAGGCACGCCTCCTGGAGGCCGGCCCGCTCTTCCGCGCCGAACAGGACCGACAGGCCTTCGCCACCCCCATGACCACCTCGGGGATCGACCTCTACGGCCATCTCGTCGCCCCCGTGATGCCGTTGCCCCTGGAGCGGGCGATCCGGGTCACGGACGCGTTCTTCGCGCGCGGCACCGGACTGCGCACCCCCGTCTCCGTCCGGGTCGGTGACCTCGTCGAGATCCTCCTCACCCCGCCCGCCGAACGGGAGCACCTCGGCGCGGAGATGCCCGAGCCCGACCTCATCGCCACCCCCGACGACAGCCGGTTCAGCGAGGAACAGCTGGCGGCCGCCACGGAGTTGCTCGACCTGCCCGCCGACGCGCCCCGCCGGCTCTCCGGCCTGCTCGCCGAGGCCCGCCGCAAGGACGCCGAACTCCCGTACCTGGTAGCCCTGTTGGCCGTGCACGCGGCGAGCCCGCCGGTCGGCACCGCCTACCGGCAGGGCGAGCAGAAGCTGCTCTTCGCCGTGGACGACGGGACCGAACTGGACGACATCGAGTTCGGCGGGGCCGACCTCATAGTCGGCACGGCCCTGCTGGACGCGGCGGGCATGGCGGCCGACCGGACGGAGGCCGCCTGAACCATGACCCACCGCCCTGCGCACCACCTCAGCAAGGAGTCCCGACCGTGACCGAGCACGTCGAATGGAGCGAGCCGGAGGCCGCCGCCGCACCGGTGAGCACCCCCGTCACGCCCGCCGACGCCGCCGACGCGGCCCGCCTCGTCGCGTTCGGACTGCAGCCCAGACTCCAGCCCGCCCGGGACCAGGAGTACACGGAGCTGCTGCGCCGCTACCGGGAGGACCCGCCCTTCGCCCGCCTCGCCGACGCCGTCGCCACCGGACTCGGCCTGGTCGTCCTGGAGGTGTCCCCGCGCGCCGGCATGGCCGTGACCGCCGCCGAGGACTCGGTGTTCGCCGTCCGCATGGGCGACTACGCCCGCCGCACCTCCGCCGACGCCGCCGACCGCTTCCTGCACGGCCTCGCCCATCTCGCCGTCGCCGCCATGGCGTTCCCGCGCCCCGAGGACCTCGCCGACGACGGCTACATCGGGCGCGTCACCGTCAACGGCGTCGACGCCTTCGTACGGCAGGCCTGCCGCCGTCTGGAGGAGCGGGCCGACGAGCAGGGCGAGAACACCGACCCGGCCACCGACGCGCCCGCTCTGGAGGCCGCGTGGCGGATCTGGGTCAGACGCAGCGCCACCGGAGCCACCAAGGACGCCCGCAGACTGGCCGGTTCGACCACCGGCATCGTCGGCAAGGCGACCGCCTTCCTCACCGAATCCGGCTTCCTCCAGCGCACCGGCGACGACAACGGCGGCACGTACCGCACCACCGCCCGCTACCAGCTCCAGGTGCGCGACATGGCCGGCAGCGCCGCCCTCGCCGAGCTGCTGGAACTGGGCGTCGTCCCGGTCACCGACGGCACCGCGACGCTGCTGCCCGCCGAGCAGACCGACGACCTGGAGCTGGTGGCCGACGCAGGGCTGCCGTTCCACTCCTGAACCCCCCACACCTGCCGAAGACTTACGACGAGAGTCCGCCATGTACGAGCTGTCCCGGGTCCGCCTCTACTCCATCGGGCCCGCCGGTGCGCGCTACGCCGACACCGTGCTTGACCTGCGAGGCGTGGGCGAGCCCGTGCCCGAACCCGCACCCGCCCAGGCCGAGTTCTTCCAGGACGAGCCCGTCGGACCGCCCCGCCGCCCCGCGCCCGCCGGAGTGCTCTTCCTGGAGAACGGCGGCGGCAAGTCCGTCCTGCTCAAGCTGATCTTCTCGGTGATGCTGCCCGGCCACCGCAACACGCTCGGCGGCGCCAGCTCCGGCGTGCTGCGCAAGTTCCTCCTCGCGGACGACTGCGGCCACGTCGCCCTGGAGTGGCAGCACACCCTGACCGGCGAGTGCGTCGTGGTCGGCAAGGTCAGCGAGTGGCGCGGACGCCAGGTCTCCAACGACCCGCGGAAGTTCGCCGAGGCCTGGTACTCCTTCCGGCCCGGCCCCGGCCTGAGCCTGGACAGCCTTCCCGTCGCGGAGTCCACCGCCGTCCGCCGCCCCGTCGAGGGCGCCTCCGGCGCCCAGGGCCGACGGCGCACGATGAAGGGCTTCCGGGACGCCCTCACCGAGGCCGGCAAGGCGTACCCCCACCTCGAAGTGCACTGGGAGGAGATCCACGACCGCTGGATCGAGCACCTCGGCGACCTCTCCCTCGACCCCGAACTCTTCCGCTACCAGCGGGAGATGAACGCCGACGAGGGCGAGGCCGCCGGCCTCTTCGCGGTCAAGAAGGACTCCGACTTCACCGACCTGCTGCTCCGCGCGGTCACCGACACCCGCGACACCGACGGCCTCGCCGACCTGGTCGGCGGCTTCGGCAACAAGCTGGGGCGACGGGCCGAGCTGATCGCCGAGCGGGAGTTCACGGCCGGCTCCGTCGACCTCCTCGGCCGGATCGTCGACGCCGCCGAGGCGCGGGCCCGCGCGCGTGACGTCCACACCGCCGCCGAGCGCCGCACCCGCGCCCTCGCCCGGCGGCTGTCCGCCCGCGGCGCGCTGGAGCGGGTCCGGGCCGCCGACCTCGCCCAGCGGGTCACCGCCGCCGCCGACGCCGTCACGCACGCGGAGCGTGACCGCTCGCGCGGCGCGCGGATCGCCGCCGAACTCGCGTACCGGCACGCCTCGTTGGCGCTCGCCGCCGCCGAGCGGTCGGCCGCGGCGCAGAAGCGCGAACTGGCCGACGCGCGCACCCTGCACGCCGCCTGGCAGGCCGCCGAGGCCGTGTTGCGCCACCGGGCCGCCGCCGACCGCTCCGCGCGCGTGGCCGTCGCGATCCGCGAGGCCGAGCGGGACGCCGCCCCGGCGCTCGCCGCCCGCGCCCAGGCCGCCGCCGACCTCGTGGGCGCCCTGCACGCCGCCGCCGAGAGCGCCGAGAGCCTCGCCAACGAGGGCGAGGAACGCTCCGCCGCCCTGCTGGAGGCCGGCGAGACCTCCCACCGGGACGCGACCTCCGCCGCCACCGAGGCACAGCGCGCCCGCAGCGAGGCCGGTCATCTGCGCCAGCGCCTGTCCGAGGTCGAGCAGGAGACCGCCGAGGCGGTGCGCGCGGGCTGGCTCGACGACAGCGCCCCCGACGCCGACCCCGCCCGGGCCGCGCTCGCGGCCAGCGACGCGGAGAAGACCGCCGTGGCCGCCTGGGACACCGCGCGCGAGGCCGCGCGCCGGACCGCTGAGCACGCCCGCGAAGCCGCGTCGGCCGAGTCCCGCGCCGAACTCACGGCCGCCCGGGCCGCCGACGCGGCGACCGCCGCCGAGCGGAGCCACGAAGCCGAGCGGCGCCTCGCCGACGGCCTCGCCGCGGAGGAGCGGCTCGCGGAACTGCTCAGCCTGCCCGGCGCCCGCCCCGCAGTGCCGATGCCCCGGACCGCGGAGGGAACGGGGCCCGGGGACGCCGGCCGGCCCGCGCCCGCCCGCGCCGACGGTCCGCTCGCCCCCGAGCAACTCGACCGGTACGCCGACGAGTTGCGGGAACTGCTCGACGACTCGGTGGCCTCCGCCGAACGGCAGCTCTTCGAACTGCGGACCGCCGCGGCCGACGACTCCCGGATCCTCGGCGCCCTCGGTGACGGCGGACTGCTGCCGCCCGGCCCGGACGTGCTGGCCACCGTGGAGTTCCTGGGCGAGCACGGCATCCCCGCGCTGCCCGGCTGGCGCTACCTCGCCCAGGCCGTCGACCCCGCCGACCACGCGCGCGTGCTGGCCGCCCGCCCCGAACTGGTCGACGGCGTGATCATCACCGACCCGGACACCCACGCCCGGGCCCGGCAGACGCTCGGCGAGGCGGCGCTGCTGCCCCGGTCGGCCGTCGCCGTCGGCACGGCCGCCGCCCTGCTCGCACCGGCCCCCGCGCTCGACACGGACGACGGCGCCGTCTTCCTCGTACCGCCCAACCCGGCCATGCACGACGAGCACGCCGCGGACCAGGAGCGGCGGGCGCTGCGGACCCGGGCCACCGAGCGGGACGAGGAGATCCGCGCGCTCGCCGCGCGGCTCGGCAAGGACCGGGAGCTGGCCGCGCGGCTGGCGTCCTGGCGCACCGGCTGCCCGGCCGGCCGGCTGGTGGAGCTGGCCCAGGCCGCGCGGGAGACGCGCGCGTTCGCCGAGGAGGCCGAGGCAGAGCTGGCCGAGGCGCGCGTCGTGCGGGCCGAGGCCGACGAGACGGCCGCCGAGGCCGCCGGGGTACGGGACGACCGCCAGGAGGCCGCCCAACGGGCCCGGCGCGCCGCCGACGCCCTCGCCGGCCTCGCCTTCCGGCTCCGCGAACGCGCCGGCTGGCAGGTGCAACTGCGTGAACTCGCCGACGAGGCAGCGGAGTCGGAGGCCCGCGCCCAGTCCTGTCTGGAGCGTGCCCGGGCCGCCGACGAGGACCGGCGCGCCGCCCAGCGCGCCGCCGACGACGCCCGCCGCACCGCCCGCGCCCTGCGCGCCGAGCGCTCCGAGATCGCCGGTGCCCCCGACGACGTACCGCACGGTGATCCCGCGGCGGCCAGGTCGTCGCTGCCCGCACTCCGGGAGGCCTACCGGGCCGCCTCGCAGCTCTACGAGAAGGTCGGCGTCGGCGCCGACCTGCGGGCCGAGCAGGCGCGGGCGGAGAGCGACGAGAGCGCGGCCATCGCCGAGCTGGACCGGGTGAGCAACAAGGTCCGTACCCGGGCGGCGCAGTTGCTGGAGTCCCCGGACGGTTCCGACGGACCGTCCCGGCAGGCCGCCGCGGCCCGCGCCGAGGAACTGGTGCAGCTCCTGGAGACCCGGGTGTCGACCGCGAGCGAGCAGCTCGGCCGACTGCGCGGCGAGGCCGAGCGGCACGCCCCCGAGGACGGTGGGGCACACACCGAACTGGCCGAGGAACTGGTCCCGCGCGACGCCGAGCACGCCCAGGCGCTGCTGCGCACGGCGATGGCCGAACTCGGCGCGTACACCGACGCGTTGGGCCGGGCCCGCCAAGCGCACGCCGAACTCCAGGATGCCCACCGCGTGGCCGAGGACGGCGCCGGCGGCTTCGACGAGACGGCCGCTCTCCTGCGCGACCTGCTGCGTGAACACGCCTCGGACGACGAGACCGAGGAGCCGGAGCCGTACGCCGGCAGGCTGGAGGAGGCCCGCGACTCGGCGGGGGAGGCCCGCCGTTCGCTGCGCGGCTGCGCCGCCGAGCTGTCCGCCGCCGAGTCCGCCGTACGCGAGGCGAGCGACGTGCTCGTACGGCACGCCAACTCGACGCGGTACGAACAGGTCCGCACCCCCGCGCGGCAGCAGATCCGTGAGCTGCCCGCCGCCACACTGCCCGAGCACGCGCAGAAGTGGGCGGACGCCTTCGCGCCCCGACTCCGCGTTCTCACCGACGAGTTGGCGCAGTTGGAGCGGAACCGCGACTCGATCGTGGACCGGCTGCGCGGGCTCGTCGAGTCCGCCCTCGCCACCCTCCGCTCCGCGCAGCGGCTCTCCCGGCTGCCCGAGGGACTCGGGGAGTGGTCCGGACAGGAGTTCCTGCGGATCCGCTTCGAGGAGCCCGACCAGGCCACGCTCACCGAGCGGCTCGGCGAGGTCGTCGACGAGGCGACCCGGGCCGCTGTCCGCAAGAACTCCGACCTGCGGCGCGACGGAGTGTCCCTGCTGCTGAGGGGAGTCGGCGCCGCCCTCGAACCCAAGGGCGTCGCCGTGGAGATCCTCAAACCGGACGCCGTGCTGCGAGCCGAGCGGGTACCGGTCGGACAGATGGGCGACGTGTTCTCCGGTGGCCAGCTCCTCACCGCGGCGATCGCCCTGTACTGCACGATGGCCGCGCTGCGCTCCAACGACCGGGGCCGCGACAAGCACCGGCACGCCGGGACGCTCTTCCTGGACAACCCCATCGGCCGGGCCAACGCCACCTATCTGCTGGAGCTCCAGCGGGCCGTTTCCGACGCGCTCGGGGTGCAACTCCTGTACACCACCGGCCTGTTCGACACCACGGCACTGGCCGAGTTCCCCCTGGTCATCCGGCTGCGCAACGACGCCGACCTGCGGGCGGGGCTGAAGTACATCAGCGTGGAGGAGCACCTGCGGCCCGGGCTGCCGGTCCCCGCCGGGGAGGCGGGGCACAGCGAGATCACGGCCACGCGGATGTTCAAGCGGCCCGCGCCCGCCACCAGTGAGGCGCTTCCCTAGGCGTCCTCCTTCAGCAGATCGGCGCACTTCTCGCCGATCATCATCGTCGTGATGCACGGGTTGACGGAGATCAGGTCGGGCATCACGGAGCCGTCCGCGACCCGCAGGCCCGCGACGCCCTTGACCCGCAACCGGGCGTCGAGCGGGGCGGAGGCGTCGTCGTCCGCGCCCATCTTCACGGTGCAGGAGGGGTGGTAGACCGTGTTGTGGGTCCGGTGGATGTAGTCGAGCAGTTCGTCGTCGGTACGGACGTCGGGGCCCGGGGCCAGTTCGGCGCCCGTCCAGCCGCTCAGGGCCGGCTGGGAGGCGATCTTCCGGGCCAGCCGCAGTCCGTACGTCATCACCCGCACGTCGTGCTCGTGGGTGAAGTAGCGCGGATCGACCCGGGGCTTGTCGCGGTGGTCGCGGGTCCGCAGC
Source organism: Streptomyces sp. NPDC005423 (assembly GCF_040606415.1). NCBI lineage: Bacteria > Bacillati > Actinomycetota > Actinomycetes > Kitasatosporales > Streptomycetaceae > Streptomyces > Streptomyces sp. NPDC005423. The sequence goes on from NZ_JBEXET010000006.1 coordinate 197,523, forward strand.
CGGACCGTGCCGCGGGACCTGGCGCGGGTCACGTTCGGGGTGAGGCAGAACGCGTTCTCGGAGGTCGGGTAGCCCCACCGCGCGGTGTTCATGTCGAAGGGGACCGAGCCGTAGTGGAACATCAGGTCCGGCCGGTCCAGGCCGGGTTCGGTGTCGTAGAAGATGCCCGCCTCCCACCACTGGGTGGACGTGGTGGGCATCGGCTGCCTGGCGTCCCACATGATGACGCCCTCGGGGTGGTCCTGGAGGTTCTCGCCGACGCCCGCCGAGTCGACGGCCACCTCGACGCCGACCTCGCGCAGCCGCTCGGCCGGTCCGATGCCCGACAGCATCAGCAGCTTGGGGGTGTCGATCGAGCCGCACGACACGATCACCTCGCGCCGCGCCCGGACCGTCCGGGTGTGGAAGAGGCCGGGGTCCTGGTACTCGGCGCCGACACACCGCCGGCCGTCGAGGACCAGCCTCTTGGCGCGTACGCCCGTCCGTACGTCCAGGTTGGGCCGCTTGCCGAGTACCGGGTGGAGGTAGGCGACCGAGGACGACTGACGAGTGTTGTTCTCGTCGGAGTTGATCTGGAACCAGTGGGCGCCCCGGACCACCGTGGTGCCCGAGTTGAAGGGCGTGATCGGGATGCCCGCCTCGGCGCACGCCGCCAACAGGGCCGTGCCGCACGGGTCTTCGCCCTTGATGGTGCGGAGTTTCACCGGGCCGGTCCGGCCGTGGTGGTCGCCGGGAGCGTCGTTCGACTCCAACCGCCGGTACAGCGGGAAGAGTTCGGCGGCGCTCCAGCCCGTACAGCCCTTGGCCGCCCAGTCGTCGAGGTCCTCGGCCGGCGCCCAGAAGGCGATGCAGGAGTTGTGCGAGGAACAGCCGCCCAGCACCCGGGCGCGTGCGTGTCGCATGAAGCTGTTGCCGGTGGCCTGCGGTTCGACCGGGTAGTCCCAGTCGTAACCGGACTCCAACAGGCCCATCCAGCGGTCGAGTCGCAGGACGGCGTCGTCGCCGACGTCGCTCGGGCCCGCCTCCAGCACGCAGACCGTGACGGACGGGTCCTCGGAGAGCCGGGCCGCCACCACGTTGCCGGCCGTACCGCCGCCGACCACGACGTAGTCGAACTCGTCGCTGCTCATGGGTGGTTGACCCCCTTCAGTCGGTCGCCGGAGCGGCGAACGGGCCGGCCGGCTCGGCCGGGTTCTCCAGCCGGTGCGACTCCAGGACGCCGGTGCGGTGCCGCTGGACGAACCAGTAGTAGGCGAAACCACCGCCCGCGATGACCACGACGAACAGCACCGCGCCCCAGCGCAGATACCAGTGGAACGGGGCCGTCGCGTTGTAGACCTCGGCACGCGGCCAGATCAGGTTGACCGTCATGGCCGCGCCCCAGACCACGGCGACGAGGTTGACGAGCAGCCCCCAGCGGCCCAGCGAGAACTTGCCGTCACCCGCGGGCTGCCACTTCCCGCGCAACCGGGCCACCAGCATCGGAGCGGTGACGCCGAGGTAGGCGAGGTAGATCATGATGATGCCGATGCTGGTGACGACGGTGAAGATCTGCGGCTGGCGGATATTGACCACCAGGATCGCCACGGCGAGCACCCCGATGACCACCGCGGGCAGCACCGGGGTCCGGAAGCGCGGGCTGACCTTGGCAAGCAGCGCGGAGGCCGGCAGGTTGTTGTCCCGGGACATCGCGAAGGCCAGCCGGATCGCCGCCGTGTGCACCGCGAGCGCGCACACCGTGACCGCGATCAGCACACACCACAGCATCGCCTTGCCGGCCGTCGGGCCCAGCACGTCCAGCACGATGTACTGAAGACCGTCCGTGGACAGCTTGTCGCCCTTCAGGCTGCTCACGCTCATCAGCGCGAACAGCAGCACCAACCCGCCGAGGACGAACGACGCGACGATCGCGCGGATGATGGCGCGCGGCGCGTTCCGTGACGGGTCGAGGGACTCCTCGCCGAGCGAGGCGGCCGTGTCGAAGCCGTACATGACGTACGCCGACGCCAGCGACGCCACCATGAACGCGCCCAGGTAGCCCGCCGAGTGCCCGGCACCGGTGCCCTGGGTGTCGGTCACCACCTGCGGTCCCCGGGTGATGTGCACGGCGAACAGGATGATCAGCACGACGGTGGCGATCAACTCGATCAACACCCCCGCGCTGTTGATCGTGGCCATCAACTTGACACCGAACGCGTTGACCAGAGTGGTGAACAGGATCAACACCGTCGCGAGGACGACCGCGTTCGTCGCCACGTCGTACGTGCCGGTGCCGTCCCCGACGAACTGGAACGTCGACGAGATCTGCGGCAGCGTCAGCTGGTAGGCGAGCGCGACCGCGGCGATCGACACGATCGAGGCGACCAGCATCATCCACCCGGCCAGCCAGCCCAGGTGCGCGTTGCCGATCTTCTTCGACCAGTTGTAGACGGACCCCGCGACCGGATACCGGGCCGCCAGCTCCGCGAAGCAGAGGGCGACCGTGAACTGCCCGACGAACACCATCGGCCACGACCACCAGTAGGCGGGACCGCCGCTGCCGTAACCGAAGTAGAAGAGCTGGAAGGTGCCCGTCAGGATCGAGATGTAGCTGATGCCGGCGGCGAAGGTGTGGAAGTTGCCGAGGGTGCGCTTGAGTTCGGGCCGGTAGCCGAACTCGGCGAGTTCGGCGTCGTCGTGACCGTGCTGCGCGCCGGCGGACGGCTCGGTTGGCTCGGTTCTCGTCATGAGCGGACTCCAGAGGGGCCGGGGGCGGGAGGGAGTGCTCGTTGCGGGTGCCTGAATCGGTGCCTGAATCGGTGCGGGGGTGATGGAACGGGTGAAAGGGCGGCCAGGCGCGCGCTGTTGACCCGTGGGTCAGGCGAACCAGCCCTGCGGGGAGGGGTCGGTGTTGCGCCAGATGTGCTTGGTCTCGCGGTACTCGGCCAGCCCCGACGGCCCGAGCTCGCGTCCGAAGCCGGACTGCTTGTAACCGCCCCACTCGGCCTGCGGCACGTAGGGGTGGTAGTCGTTGATCCAGACCGTGCCGATCCGCAGCCGCGCCGCGACCCGCGCCGCCTTCGCCTCGTCGCCGGTCCACACGGCGCCGGCGAGACCGTAGACGGTGTCGTTGGCGAGCCGGACCGCCTCGTCCTCGGTGGTGAAGCGTTCGACGGTCAGCACCGGGCCGAAGGACTCGTCCTGGATCACCGACATCCCGCCGGTGCACTCGTCCAGCACGGTCGGCGGGTAGTAGAACCCCTCGTCCAGGCCCGGCCCGGCGGGGCGTACGCCACCGCAGCGCAGGACCGCGCCCTCCTCCAGACCCCGGGCGACATACGCCTCGACCTTCTCCCGGTGGGCAGCCGAGATCAGCGGGCCGGTCTGCGCCCGCTCGTCGAAGGGCCCCCCGAGCCGGATCTCCCGCGCCCGCCGTACCACCTCGTCGACGAACCGGTCGTGCAGCGACTCCTCCACCAGCAGCCGCGCGCCCGCCGAGCAGACCTGGCCGGAGTGGAGGAACACCGCGGTCAGCGCCATGTCGACGGCCGTGTCGAAGTCCGCGTCGGCGAAGACGATGTTCGGGTTCTTGCCGCCGAGTTCCAGGGCGACCTTCTTCACCGTGGCGGCGGCGGCCGCCATCAGCCGGCGGCCGGTGCGCACGCCGCCGGTGAAGGAGACGAGGTCCACGTCCGGATGGTCACCGAGCGGAGCCCCCGTCTCCGGTCCCGCGCCCAGGATCAGGTTGCCCGCGCCCGGGGGGAGCCCGGCCTCGGCGAGGAGCCGCAGGAGATGGATCGCGGTGTGCGGGGTCAGTTCGCTCGGCTTCAGGACGAAGGTGTTGCCGGCGGCGAGGGCGGGGGCGACCTTCCAGGCCGTCTGGAGCAGCGGGTAGTTCCAGGGCGTGATGAGCGCGCAGACACCGACCGGTTCGTGGACGACCCGGCTGTCGACGCCCGCCGTGCCGGTGTCGATCACCCGGCCCGTCTCGCTCGCGACCAGCCGCCCGAAGTAGCGGAAACAGTTGACGATGTCGTCAATGTCGTACTCGCTCTCCACGAGCCGCTTCCCCGTGTCCAGCGACTCGGCCCGCGCGAGGAGATCCTTGTCCCGTACGAGCAGATCGGCGACCCGGAGCAGCAGGTCACCGCGGTCGCCCGGGGCGGTGCGCGGCCAGGGGCCCTCGTCGAAGGCGCGGCGGGCGGCGGCGAGCGCCTCGACGGTGTCCTTGCCGCCGGCCTCGTCCACCACCGCGACGAGGGAGCCGTCGGCCGGACAGCGGATCTCCCGGGTGCGCCCGTCGAGTGCGCCCCTCCACTCGCCGTCAATGAACAGTTCCGGCACGACTGCCTCCCAGCGTCTCGATCAGCCACTCGTGGAAGAGCCCGATGTGGTGCTCGCTGGGAACCAGGACACCACCGTTGCGGTACGCCCGCGACGTCATGGCGGGCTGCGTTCGTTCACAGGCCCGGAAGTCCTGTTCGTTGACCCGGTGGAACAGTTCCACGGACTTCGACACGTCCGCCCCGGACGCCACCACCTCCGGCGCGTACAGCCAGTCGCACTCGACGACCGTGCGGTCCAGGGCCAGCGGGAACATGCGGTGCAGGATGACGTGGTCCGGTACGAGGTTGATGAACACCGTCGGCTTCACGGTGATGGCGTAGTAGCGACGGTCCTGGTCGTCACCGACGGCAGGCAGCCTGGCGAAGCCCGCGCTGCCGTCCACCGTGAAGCCCTTGACCTCCGCGCCGAACTCGGCGCCGTGTCCCACGTAGGACTGGGCCGCGTAGCCGTCCGTGAACTCCGGCAGTACGTCCGTGAGTTCGGGGTGGATCGTCGCGCAGTGGTAGCACTCCATGAAGTTCTCGACGATCAGCTTCCAGTTCGCCCGCACGTCGTACGTGACGCGCTTGCCGAGGGCGAGGTCCTCGGTGCCGTAGTGCTCGATGGCGGCGGCGGAGCCGAGCCGCTCCACGGCCGCGTGCACCACGGTGTCCTCGAAGGAGGGGGGCTCGTCGGCCAGACACACCCACACGTAGCCCAGCCACTCACGCAGGGACACATTGATCAGTCCGTAGGCGACCCGATCAACGTCGGGCATATTGATCAAGTTGGGGGCGGCGATCAACTTGCCGTCGAGATCGTACGTCCACGCGTGGTACGGGCACTGGAGGGTGCGGCGAACCCGGCCCGACTCCTCGGCGCACAGCCGCGCTCCACGATGACGGCAGACGTTGAGGAAGGCGCGCAGCCCACCCGCGCGGGTCCGGGTGATCAACACGTTCTCCCGGCCGATCTGGACGGTCCGGAAGGCGCCGGGCGCGTCGAGGTCGGAACCGCGGACGGCGCAGAACCACATCGACTCGAAGAGGCGTTCCTGCTCCTGCCGGAAGACCGCCGGGTCGGTGTAGTAGCGGCCCGGCAGGGTGGCGGCCAGGCTCGGGGAGAGCGGGGGCGTCGTCACGTGCGGGCTCCTCGCGCGGGCGTGGGGTCGAGACGGGCGGGGTCGAGACGGGCGGGGTCGAGACGGGCGGGGTCGAGACGGGCGGGGTCGAACAGGCCGATCGGATGCCCGGTGGTGCCGTTCAGCGCCAGGTCGGCGAGGATCTCGCCGACCACGGGCACGAACTTGAAGCCGTGCCCGGAGAAGCCGCAGGCGACGGTGGCCGACTCCGGGTGGGCGGGATGCCGCGCGATCACGAAGTGCTCGTCCGGGGTGTTGGAGTACATGCAGGTCGCGGCCTTGAGGAAGGTGCCGGGCAGCTCCGGGACGCAGCCGGCCATCTGGTCCGCCATCGCCCGTACCTCGTCCTCGTGCACCGTCCGGTCGATCGTCTCCGGAGTGGTCACCCGCCCCTTGCGGAAGAAGGCGACCTTGACGCCGAGACCAGGGCCGTCGATCGAGGGGAAGCCGTAGACCTGGACGCCGTCGGGCTTCTCCCAGATGTAGATGGGGTGGTTCTCCGGCAGGAAGGGGGCGACGCCGTTCGCGGGCTCGAACCAGTACATGACCTGTCGCTCGATGGTGAACGGCACGCCGAGGTCGCCGAGCAGCCGCGGCGCCCACGCCCCCGGGCAGATCACCAACTGTCCCGCCGTGTAGGTGTTTTCGGCGGTGTGCACACGGACGCCGTCCCGGTAGGGCTCCCAGCGCGTCATCGGCTCCTGGAAGTGCAGGTCCGCGCCCTGCCGGGTGGCGAGCTGGAGATGGGCGGCGACCGTGTTCTCCGGCCGGACGAGGCCCGCCTTCGGCTCGAACAGCGCCACCTCGTCGTCCTGCGGCGCGAGCGTCGGGAACCGGCGCCGGATCTCGCCCGCGTCCAGCATCTCGTGCGGCAGGTCCCACCGCCGGGCCGAGAGCAGGGAACCCGCGACGGTCCGTGACTCGGGCCGGCCGACCATCACCCCGCCGCACAGGGTGGCGATGGACCGGCCGGTGGCCCGCTCCAGGTCGTCGTAGAGCTCGTAGGCGCGCAGCAACAGCGGTACGTAGGCGGGGTCTTCGAAGTAGGACTGCCGGGTGATCCGTGAACCGCCGTGGCTGGAGCCGTGGTGGTGCACCGGACCGAACTTCTCCAGGCCCAGGATCCGGGCTCCCCGGGCGGACAGATGGTGGGCGGCGGCGCTGCCCATGCCGCCGAGACCGACGACGATCACGTCGTATGTGGGTGACACGGCTTGCCCCTAGCGTCGGATGCGGGTCATCTTCGGGTCGAACAACGGCTCTTCGGCGACGGTCGCGGGAACCCTCTCCCCGAAGTACTCGATGTGCACCGTGGCGCCGGTGGCGAGGCCGGCCGGCAGCCAGGCGTACGCGACGCAGCGGCCGAGTGTGTAGCCGTAGGAGGCGCTGGTCACGTAACCGGCGGGGGAGCCGAGGGGGGCGCCTCCTCGCGCGGCGTCGAGGGCGGGGGCGTGGACGGGCTCCTTGCCGAGGACCACGGCGGCGGGGTCGTCGAGGAGGAGGGGCGTGAGCCTGCGGGTGACGGGGGCGTCGACCAGGGCCTCGCGGCCGACGAACTCCTTGTCCATGCGGACCGCGAAGCCGAGGCCCGCCTCGAACGGGTGGTGTTCGTCGGTCATGTCGGTGCCCCAGGAGCGGTAACCCTTCTCCAGGCGCAGTGAGTTGAAGGCCGAACGGCCGGCCGCGACGACACCGAGCTCCTGTCCCGCCGCCCAGAGGGTGTCCCACAGGCGCAGGCCCAGATCGGCGGTGGTGTACAGCTCCCAGCCGAGTTCGCCGACGTACGACAGCCGCATCGCCGTCACGGGCACCTGGCCGATCCACGTCTCCTTGGCGCGGAAGTAGCCGAAGCCCTCGTGCGAGAAGTCGTCGGGGGCCAGCGGCTGGACGAGGTCGCGGGCGAGGGGACCCCAGACCCCGATGCAGCAGGTGCCGGCGGTGATGTCGCGGATCTGGACGCCGTCCGGGGCGTGCCGGGTGAGCCAGTCGAGGTCGGCGGGGGAGTTGGCGCCGACCTGGAAGCGGTCCGGGGCGAGCCGGGCCACCGTGAGGTCGGAACGGATGCCTCCGCTCTCGTCGAGCAGCAGGGTGTACGTGACCGCGCCGGGCTTCTTGCGGAGGTTGTTGGTGGTCATGCGGTGCAGGTGGTCGAGGGCGCCGGGACCGGTGACCTCCAGCCGGCGCAGCGGGGTCATGTCGTAGAGGGCGACCCGCTCCCGGGTGGCGCGGGCCTCCGCCGCCGCGACGGGCGACCAGTAGCGGGCCGACCAGGCGTCCCGCTCGGGGAGGCGCAGCCCGTCCGTGAGCGGGGCGTTGGCCTCGTACCAGTGCGGGCGTTCCCAGCCGCCGCCCTCCAGGAAGTAGGCGCCGAGCTCCTGCTGACGGGCGTAGAAGGGGCTGACGCGCAGGGGCCGTGGCCGCTCCACCGGCTGGAGCGGGTGGAGAACGTCGTACACCTCGACGAACTGCTGTGAACCGCGTTCACGGACGTACGACGGTGAACGCTGCGCCTCCTCGAAACGCGTGAGGTCGCACTCGTGCAGGTCGAGTTGGGGCCGGCCGTCGACCATCCACTCGGCTACGGCCCTGGCCACGCCGGCGGAGTGGGTGACCCAGACCGCCTCGGCCAGCCAGAAACCGCGCAGCCGCCGCGACTCGCCGAGGACCGGCATGCCGTCCGGGGTGAAGGAGAAGACGCCGTTGAAGCCCTCCTCTATCTCCGCCTCGCGCAGCGCCGGGATCAGCCAGCGGCAGTCGTCCCAGCTCGGTGCCCAGTCCTCCTCGGTGAAAGGGAACGAGGACGGCATGTCCATGTTCCGGGCGCGGGCCTCGTCGTAGGGCGGGACGGCGAACGGGTCGACGAGCAGCGGCCGGTGGGCGTAGGAGCCGACGCCGAGGCGGTCGGTGTGTTCGCGGAAGTAGAGGTCGCGGTCCTGGAAACGCAGGATCGGTCTCGTGGCCTCGGCGGTCGCTCCGGCGAGTTCCGGCAGCGGGCACGTCCTGGCGTACTGGTGGGCGAGCGGTTGCAGGGGGACGTCGATGCCGGCCATGCGGCCGATGACCGGGCCCCAGAAGCCGGCCGCCGAGACGACATGGTCCGCGGGGAAGGTGCCCCGGTCCGTGACCACGCCCGTCACCCTGCCGTCCGCGCTCTCGACGCCGGTGACGGTGTGCCGCTCCAGGAAGCGGGCGCCCCGGCCGGTGGCGCGGTCCAGCTGCGCGCGGGCGGCGGACAGGGCGCGGGCCAGGCCGTCGTCCGGGGTGTGGAAGCCGCCGAGGACCACCGACTCGTCGATGAGCGGCCAGAGTTCCTTGCAGCGGGCGGCGCCCACGACCTCGCCCCGGACGCCCCAGGAGGCCGCGTAGCCGGCCCGGCGGTGCAGGTCGGCGAGGCGTTCGGGGGTGGTCGCAAGCTCCAGGCCGCCGACCCGCTGGAAACAGGGGCCGCCGTCCGTCTCCAGCGCGGAGAACTTCTCCACGGTGTACTGAGCGAACGCGGTCAGCGTCCTGGAGGGGTTGGTCTGGAAGACGAGACCGGGCGCGTGCGAGGTGGAGCCGCCGGGGGCGGGCAGCGGGCCCTGTTCGAGGACGGTGACGTCGGTCCAGCCGCGGGCGGTCAGTTCGTCGGCGAGCGAACAGCCGACGATGCCGGCGCCCACGACGACCACGCGGGGGCCCCGGGGACGGTCTCCGGACGGGGATTCGGGTTCGGACGAGCCGTTTGCAGGCGTGCTGGACATGCCCCTCCTTGCCGGGACGGGGAGTGAACGCGCTGACCGGCGTGCGGAGTTGGGCTCCGCAGGGCGGCCCGGGACGGCCGCGGGTCAGGGGACGGTGTTGGGAGCGGGAGCGGGAGCGGGAGCGAGAACGGGGGCGAAGTCGGCGCCGGGGACGGTGCCGGGCTCGGCGCGGCGCACAGGACGACCACCGAGCGAGTCGACGGCGATCAGCTTCATCGGGCCGTGGGGCACGACCACGCTCCTCTGCTGTTGCGCAGTGCACGGTGGGTTGCGCTGTGAGGAACATACTGAACGCCCGCAAGCAGCCGTCAAGAGGCGGAAGTTAACCCTTGGCAAAAGGAACGGGAGGGACGAAACCCGCCGGACACACAGCGCCGATGAGCAACGACGACACACAGTGGCGACGCGCAACGGCGACACACAGCGGCCCGGTTCCGGGACGACCCCGGCACCGCGCTCTCGCCCACCCGCTGTCGCTGACCGCACCGTGCCGACATTTCTCCCGTCTCCGTCAGAAGCCGTATCCCATACGGCGGGACAGCACCGCCCCGGCCGTCACGGCCCGCTTGGCGACCTCGGACAAACGGTCGGCGCCGAGCCGGTAGACCGGCCCCGACACGCTGATCGCCGCGATCACCTTGCCGTCGTGCGCCCGCACCGGCGCCGCCACCGCGGTGAGCCCCAGCTCCAGCTCCTCGACGGTGAGGGCGTAGCCCTGCTCGACGACGGCATCCAACTCGGCGCGCAGCATCGACGCCCCGGTGACCGTGCGCTCCGTGAACCGCGGCAACGGACGCGCGAGCAGGCTCTCGCGGAGCGTCGGCGGCAGGTGCGCGAGCAGCACCTTGCCGCTGGAGGTGGCGTGCAGCGGGGTCCGCCGGCCGAGCCAGTTCTGCGCGGTCACCGACGCCGTGCCCCTGGCCTGCATGATGTTGACCGCCGCGTTGTCGTCGAGCACCGCGATGTTGACCGTCTCGCCCAGTTCGTCGGCGACCTCCCGGCAGACGGGGACGCCCTCCTGTGAGATGTCCAGGCGCACCGCGGCCGCCCCCGCCAGCCGGAGCACGCCGGCGCCCAGGTAGTACTTGCCGCGGTCCTTGGCCTGGGTCACCAGATTGCGGTTCTCCAGTACGCCGAGCAGCCGGAAGGCGGTGGACTTGTGTACGTCCAGCTCCTCGGCGATCTCGGTCACGCCCGCCTCGCCGTGCCGGGCCAGGATCTCCAGCACGCTCACCGCGCGGTCCACCGACTGGACGGCACCGGCCGCAGCTCTTCCGACCGGCTTCTCCCGGTGCCCGGCGGTCGCGTCACCGTGGTCGCGATCGGGCTGCTTCTGCGTGCGGGTCATGGCTCAACTCTCACCGCGTGGGGCCGGGTTCGGGCCGCATCTGCGGGAGACCCTTGACGCGACGGTCGTCCCGCCCGGATTCTGTTGCGCACAGCGCTCGCTCATGCGTCATGTGAAACATCATGCTACCGAAGCGTCCGCGGCCCGGTAGGGGCCGGACGACCGGACCGACGAAGGTCCACGGCTTCAGCACCTGTCACGCTCCGAGGACCGACGACGGTCCGAACTCCCTTTTGTCTGCGCCGAGTTGATTCCGGACCCAGTCTCCGGGACCGAGAGGGGGCCCATGATTCCCGTCTGCCGCCTCGAAGAACTCCCCGAGGGCGAGTCCGTCCGTGTCGGGACGACCCCGCCCATCGCCGTGTTTAACGCCGACGGCGAGCTGTACGCCATCGACGACACCTGCACCCACCAGGACGCCTCGCTCTCCGAGGGCTGGCTGGAGGGCCGCCTGATCGAATGCCCGCTCCACGCGGCCACGTTCGATCTGCGGACGGGCCTGCCGACCTGCCTGCCGGCCCGGCGTCCCGTCCGCACCCACCGCGTCACGGTCGACGACGGCATCATCCATGTACACCCCGAGGCGCGGGAGGGCACGGCGGCGTGAGCGCGTCGACGCCTCGGGCTGCCCTACAGCTCTCAGTCGAACAGGTCTCGGACGAACAGCTCTCGCCGCCCGCGCCTCAGCCGCCCGCGTCTCAGGAGTGCGACAACTGCCCCGAGCCGCCGTGCCGGCGTATCCGCTCCTGGTGCCGCGTCGTGGCCTTCGCATGGTGACGGGCCTTGCGGCGCTCGCGGCGCAGCGCGCGCGCCGTGCTGCTGGGCTCCGAGATCACGCCGTTGCGCTGGTTCCACATCTGGCGGGTCACCCATACGTCGAGCGCGCCCCAGGTGGCCAACACCGTGCTGGCCACGCTGCTGATCACCATCGGGAACGCCAGCCAGGACCCGGCCATCGTGCACAGGAACGCCACCGTCGCCTGCATCAGGGTCACGGCGATGATGAGCACCGCCCGCACCGCAGCCGTACGCACCGGATCAGGCAGCCGGCGCCGACGCGCCGGTTCCTCCACCCACAACGTCCGGTAGGAGGCGGCCAGTTCCTCCTCGCGCTCCTCCCCGCGGCGGGCCCGCCGGGGCGCACTCACCGCCGCACCCCGTCCCGCCGGGGGCGCCTGCACGCCCCTCGCACGGACCGGATCGACACCGGTCGCCGGAATGTCGGGATCCGGTGCCTGGCGGCGCAGTCGCGCCGTCGACCGCGCTCCCGCGCCGTCCTCGGGCGCCTCGCGCCGCTCCGCCGTGCCCATCAACGTGTCCTCCCCAACGCCGGATGACCGCCCCAGCCGGCGTCCGAAGACACCGCATCTCTCTGGCTGCCCGGCTTGCGCTCTTTTACGCCGCACGAGTCCGGATCCGGCTCCTGTGGCCGGCTCCGTCCGCACATCCCGTGGAGAAAGACGAACGAGATGCCGCGAAGATTCCCAACGGGGGCAAAATTCCGGCCAACTGCTCCGCCGTCCCGCCCACACCGTGTGCGGGCCTCCCCGTCGGATTCCGGTCCACAATCTCCAGGCATTCCCGACAAGTACCCATATCCCGCCCCGGGAGCGGAACTTCAGACTCCGGACAGGCCTTCGAGTTAACTGTGGGTCGGTAGTAGGCTCGCGCCGTTTGTTGACGCACATGTGTACCCCCGGCCGACGGGGGACGAGCTGGGGGAGGCCATGCGCTTTCGCGGGAAGTCGATCCGCCGGAAGATCGTGGCGCTGCTTCTCGTGCCGCTGGTGTCCCTGACCGCGATCTGGGCTTTCGCCACGGTACTCACGGGCCGTGCGGCGGAGCAGCTGTTCCACGTCTCCTCCGTCGTGGAGAAGATCGGCTACCCGACCGAGGACACCGTCCGTGTTCTCCAGCGGGAACGCCGCCAGTCGCTCGTCTACCTCGCCGACCCACGCGCCGCCGACGGGCTCGTCGACCTCCGGCGCAGCCGCGCCGCCACCGACGAGGCCGTCGCCAAGATCCGCAGGAACGCCCGGAACCCCGATGTGCGCGGCGCGATGGGCCAGGGCACCGACGACCGGCTCACCGCCGTGTTCGACGCCTTCGACGGCATCAACTCGCTGCGCCGCAGCATCGAGGACGGCACGGTCAACCGCTCCCAGACCCTCGACCTCTACAACCGCCTGGTCGACCCGTGCTACGTCCTGCTCACCAACCTCCGCGTCGTCGACAACGTGGAGATGGACAAGGAGTACCGCGCACTCGTCAACCTCGCCCGCGCCCGCGAACTCCTCTCCCGCGAGGACGCCCTGCTCGGCTCCTCCCTCGTCGTCGGCACGCTCACCCGTGACGAGACCCGCGACGTCTCCGACCTCATCGCCCAGCGCACCCTGCTGTACGACGTCAACCTGCCGCTGCTGCCCGGCTCCGAGCGCGACCGCTACGAGCACTTCTGGAAGAACGCCGCCAGCGGCCCCCTGCGCGTCGCCGAGGAGTCGGCCGTCTCCGCCGCCTCCGGAACCCCCCACGGCGTCACCGCGCAGACCTGGAACACCGCCGCCGGCAATGTCCTCGGCGACCTCGGCACCCTCGACGACCAGGCCAACGACCGCTACCAGGACCGGGTCCACCCGGTCGCGATGGACGTCATCCTCAAGGCGGCCGTGGCCGGCATCCTCGGTCTGATCGCCCTGCTCTTCTCGCTCTTCCTCTCCGTTCGCGTCGGCCGCGGCCTCATCCGCGACCTGCGCCAACTGCGCCTGGAGGCCCACGAGGCGTCCGGCGTACGGCTGCCCAGCGTGATGCGCAGGCTCTCCGCGGGCGAACAGGTCGACGTGGAGACCGAGGTGCCGCGCCTGGAGTACGACCGGAACGAGATCGGCGACGTGGGCCAGGCCCTCAACACCCTGCAACGGGCCGCCGTCGAGGCCGCCGTGAAGCAGTCCGAACTGCGCGCGGGCGTCTCCGAGGTCTTCGTCAACCTCGCCCGGCGCAGTCAGGTCCTGCTGCACAAGCAGCTCACCCTGCTCGACACGATGGAGCGCAGGACCGAGGACACCGACGAACTCGCCGACCTCTTCCGCCTCGACCACCTGACCACCCGGATGCGCCGCCACGCCGAGGGCCTGGTGATCCTCTCGGGGGCCGCCCCCTCCCGGCAGTGGCGCAAGCCCGTCCAGCTGATGGACATCGTGCGCGCCGCCGTCGCCGAGGTCGAGGACTACGAACGCGTCGAGGTGCGCCGGCTGCCGCGGATCGCCGTCACCGGCCCCGCCGTCGCCGACCTCACCCACCTGGTGGCCGAACTCCTGGAGAACGCCACGGTGTTCTCCCCGCCGCACACCGCCGTCCACGTCCTGGGCGAGCGGGTCGCCAACGGATTCACCCTGGAGATACACGACCGCGGCCTCGGCATGACGGCCGAAGCGCTCCTGGACGCCAACCTGCGCCTCGCCGAGACCCCCGAGTTCGAACTCTCCGACACCGACCGGCTCGGCCTCTTCGTGGTCAGCCGCCTCGCCCAGCGCCAGAACGTCCGCGTCTCGCTCCAGCCCTCCCCATACGGCGGCACCACCGCCGTGGTCTTCGTCCCGGACGCCCTGCTGACCGACGACGTACCGGACACCAACGGCATCGGCTTCCGCCTCGACCGGCCCCGGCCGACGAAGGAGGCCGAGCTGGAGGAGAGCCGCCGCGCCGCGCTCTCCCAGGTCCCGGTACGGCTGCCCGACCTCCCGGCGCTCATCGACGGGCCGGTCGAGCTGGAGGCACCCGTCGGACTGGACGCCGTGGAGACCTACCCGGCCGCTCTCGACGACGAGGACGGCGAAGGCGGCCGGCTCTTCCGCCCGCGCCGTTCCGCCGCCCTTCATTCCGACGCCGCGCCGGTCCGCGCCGATCAGCAGCCGCACACCGTCGAGGGACCGCCGCACCGGGTTACCGGCGAAGAGCGCCGCGGCGAACCGGTCCCGCTGCCCCGTCGCCGTACGCCCAAACTGGTCAGCTCGCACGGACGCCCGGTGGCCGAGCAGCGCTCCCGACGGGACGCGGCGGCCGGTACGGACGGCGAACCCCCGGCGGTTCCCGGCACGGGCAGAACCGGTCTTGAAGGGCCGCCGCCACTGCCCGCGCGCCGGCGCGGCGACCCACCGGCGCGACGCGGGACGGGCGGCTCCGACCGCCCCGGCGCATTTCCGGGCCCCGGCCCCGACGAACTCCACGACGCCCCCACACTGCCCCGGCGCTCCCGCCGTCCCGCACTCGGGAGCGGCGAGCCCGCTGAGACCGGCCTGCGCTCCGCCACCGTGCCGGGAGGCGCGGATCCGGGCCAGGAGGCGCTGCCCCGGCGGGTACGACAGGCCAGCCTGGCCTCGCAGTTGAAGCGGAGCCCCGAACCGCGCCCGGCGAGCCCCGACGAGGCCGTCGAGCGCGACGCCGACGAGGTACGCAGCCGTATGGCCTCGCTCCAGCGCGGCTGGCAGCGTGGCCGCGAGGAGAACGCCGAGGGCGACGACGCCCCTGGCAGCACAGCACAAGGAACCACAGAGGGGGACGGTCGATGACCGCACCAGAGCCGACCGGCCGCACCAAGGGCGACAAGCGCGAGCTGAACTGGCTGCTCGACGACCTGGTGGCGCGCGTCGCCAGCATCCGCAAAGCGCTCGTGCTCTCCGGCGACGGTCTGCCGACGGGTCTCTCGGAGGACCTGACCCGCGAGGACAGCGAGCACCTGGCGGCCGTTGCCTCCGGGTTCCACAGCCTCGCCAAGGGCGTGGGCCGCCACTTCGAGGCGGGCAGCGTACGGCAGACGATCGTGGAACTCGACGACGCCTTCCTCTTCGTGACGGCCGCGGGCGACGGCAGCTGCCTCGCCGTCCTCTCGGACGCCGATTCGGACGTGGGCCAGGTCGCCTACGAGATGACCCTGCTGGTCAAGCGCGTGGGCGTACATCTCGCCGCCGTGCCGCGCACCGAGCTGCCCTCCGGCGGGTAGTGGGATGGCATGAGCGG
The DNA here is from genome assembly GCF_040606415.1 of Streptomyces sp. NPDC005423. Classification (NCBI taxonomy): domain Bacteria; kingdom Bacillati; phylum Actinomycetota; class Actinomycetes; order Kitasatosporales; family Streptomycetaceae; genus Streptomyces; species Streptomyces sp. NPDC005423. The sequence continues at coordinate 213,070 of NZ_JBEXET010000006.1, forward strand.
AGACGGACAGGGAAGAAGGCACTGGTTCGACGACGAGGCCGGACCGGTCGTCCGCCCCTACGCGATGACACGCGGCCGCACCACCAGCGCGGCCCAGCACCGCCTCGACCTGATCGCGGTGGTGATCGCGGAGTCCCACGCGGACGACCCCGGCGCCGACGAGTCGCTCTCCCCGGAGCATGTGCGCATCGTCGAACTCTGCCGTGACGCCCCGCAGTCGGTCGCCGAACTCGCCGCCGAACTCGACCTGGCCATCGGAGTCGTCCGGGTCCTCATCGGGGACCTCGTGGACGAGGAACTCGTCCATGTATCGCGTCCCGTACCCCCTGCGGAACTGGTGGACGAGAGTATCCTGCGCGACGTGATAAGCGGCCTCCGGGCGCTGTGAACGGACGCGCGTGGCAACGGAGTCGACCTCGGATCCCCGGGTGGCGCGGTGCACCGGCCGCGGCCCCTCGACCCCATCAAGCAGGAGAACAGATCGATGATCTTCGGGCGTTCTGAGCGTGGCAAGCCCCCGGTCGAGCCCGTCACCCTCAAGATCCTGGTGGCCGGCGGTTTCGGCGTGGGCAAGACCACCCTCGTCGGCGCGGTCAGTGAGATCAGGCCGCTGCGCACCGAGGAACTGCTCACCGAGGCCGGCCGCCCGGTCGACGACACGAGCGGCGTGGAGGGCAAGCACACCACCACCGTAGCCATGGACTTCGGCCGCATCACCCTGCGCGAGGACCTCGTGCTGTACCTCTTCGGGACACCCGGACAGGAACGGTTCTGGTTCATGTGGGACGAGCTGTCCGAGGGCTCGCTCGGCGCCGTCGTCCTCGCCGACACCCGCCGCCTGGAGGACTGCTTCGCCGCCGTCGACTACTTCGAGCGGCGCTCCATACCCTTCGTGATCGGCGTCAACTGCTTCGAGGACGCCGCCCGTTACCCCGAATCCGCCATACGGCAGGCCCTCGACCTCGACGACGACGTACCGATCCTCCTGTGCGACGCCCGCGACCGGACGTCGGCCAAGGAGGTCCTCATCGGCGTCGTCCAGCACGCGATGGAGAACGCGACGGCCCGCCGGGGCGCCACCGCCTGACCCGCGCCCACGGCCCGTACCTCCACGGGCAGGGGTACGAGCCGCCGGACGGGCACGCGCGTGTGGGGAGCCCGCCACGCCCTTCGGGCCGCTCCGCGCGACCGTCCGTCCGGGCCGCTCGACGCGCCCGGAGCCCAGGACGCCTTACGCGTCGCCCTCCTCCCAGCCGAAGCTCCTCTCCACCGCCTTGCGCCAGTTGTGGTGTTCGCGGTCCCGCGCCGACGGCTCCATGGACGGCGTCCACTCGACGTCCTTGCGCCAGTGCGAGGTGAGTTCGTCGAGGTCGTTCCAGACCCCGGTGGCGAGTCCGGCCGCGTAGGCGGCGCCCAGGCAGGTCGTCTCGGAGACCACCGGGCGGATCACCGGCACACCGAGGACGTCCGCCTGGTGCTGCATGAGGAGGTTGTTCCTGGTCATGCCGCCGTCCACCTTCAGGGAGGTGATCCGCACCCCGGAGTCCTGGAACATCGCGTCCACCACCTCGCGCGTCTGCCAGCTCGTCGCCTCCAGCACCGCGCGCGCGAGGTGCGCCTTCGTGACGTACCGGGTGAGCCCGGTGACGACACCTCGCGCGTCGGAACGCCAGTAGGGGGCGAACAGGCCCGAGAAGGCGGGCACGATGTACGCCCCGCCGTTGTCCTCGACGCTCGCCGCCAGCGTCTCGATCTCGTCGGCGTCGCGGATGATGCCGAGTTGGTCGCGGAACCACTGAACGAGCGCGCCCGTGACGGCGATCGATCCCTCCAGGCAGTACACCGGCGCCTCCCCGCCGATCTTGTAACCCACCGTGGTGAGGAGCCCGTTCTTCGAAGGAACGGGCCGGTCACCGGTGTTGAGCAGCAGGAAGCTGCCCGTGCCATAGGTGTTCTTCGCCGTGCCCACGCCGTAGCAGGCCTGCCCGAACAGGGCCGCCTGCTGGTCACCGAGGGCCGACGCCACGGGTACGCCCGCGAGTTGGCCGACCGCCGTGCCGTAGACCTCGGCGGAGGACCGGATCTCGGGGAGGATCGTCTCGGGCAGGTCCATCGCGGAGAGGATGGCCGGGTCCCACTGGAGGGTCCGCAGATTCATCAGCATGGTGCGTCCGGCGTTGGTGACGTCGGTGACGTGCCGGCCGCCGTCGGTGCCGCCGGTGAGGTTCCAGATCAGCCAGGAGTCGATGGTTCCGAAGGCGATCTCGCCGTGTTCGGCCCGGGTCCTGAGACCGGGCACGTTGTCGAGCAGCCAGGCCGCCTTGGGCCCGGAGAAGTAGCTGGCGAGCGGCAGACCGGTCTGTTCGCGGAACCGGTCCTGCCCGTCCGAGCCGCCGAGTGCGTCGCACAGGGCGGCGGTACGGGTGTCCTGCCACACGATGGCGTTGTGCACGGGCTTGCCCGTCGTGCGGTCCCAGAGGACCGTCGTCTCCCGCTGGTTGGTGATGCCGAGCGCGCTGAGCTGGTCGGCGCGCAGCCCGGCCTTGGCGAGCGCTCCGGCGACCACGGCCTGGACCTTGGACCAGATCTCGGTGGCGTCGTGCTCCACCCAGCCCGGCTTGGGGAAGATCTGGCGGTGCTCGCGCTGGTCGACGGCGACGATCGCGCCGTCGTGGTCGAAGACGATGCAACGGCTGGAGGTGGTGCCCTGGTCGATTGCGGCGACGAACCTGTCCGTCATGACGACCCCTTTGTCGTGTCCTTCCGGAACGTGCGGTCCTTCGGATCCCTCAGGTCCCGCGGAAGGCTGCGCTGCGGACGACTCCGGCGAGCGCCCCGCCGATCAGCGGCCCCGCCACCGGGATCCACGCGCCGGGAAGTGTTCACCGGCGCTCGGGGACCGTCAAGGTCGCGGGCACCAACGGTGACACCGGCTCCCCGGAGCGCCCGGTCCCGGCGCTCCCCGTCCCGTCCGCTCCGTCCTGCTCCACCTCATCCCCCTCGCCCCTCGCCTCACCGCACCGCGACCACCGCCGAACCATGCCCGAACAGACCCTGGTTCGCGGTCATGCCCACCCGGGCCCCAGCGACCTGCCGGTCACCCGCTTCACCCCTCAACTGCCAGGTGAGCTCGCAGACTTGGGCGATCGCCTGGGCCGGAACCGCCTCCCCGAAGGAGGCCAGCCCACCGCTCACGTTGACCGGGACGCGACCGCCCGGAGACGTCACGCCCGCCAGGAGCAACTCGGCGCCCTGCCCCTCGCCGCACAGCCCCAGATCCTCGTACCACTGCAACTCCAGGGCGGTGGACAGGTCGTACACCTCGGCCAGGGACAGGTCCTCGGGCCCGATACCCGCCTCCTCGTAGGCCGCGCGCGCGATCGACGCCCGGAACGTCTCGGCGGGGGGCGCCACCGCCACCGCCGAGTCGGTCGCGATGTCCGGCAGGTCCAGCACCGTCTGCGGGTACCGGGGTGTCACGGTGGACACCGCCCGGATCCGCACCGGCTCGGTCCTCGCGTGCCGGCGGGCGAACTCCATGCTGGTCAGCACCAGCGCGGCCCCGCCGTCCGAGGTGGCGCAGATGTCCAGCAGGCGCAGCGGATCGGCGACCACGGGGGAGGCGGCGACCTCCTCGGCGGTGACCCGCTTGCGGTAGCGGGCGTTCGGATTGAGCGCCCCCGAGGCCGAGTTCTTCACCTTGACCCGGGCGAAGTCCTCCGGGGTGTCGCCGTACACGGCCATCCGGCGCCGCGCGTACAGCCCGAAGTACGTCGGATTGGTCGCCCCGAGCACGCGGAAGCGGAGCCAGTCCGGATCGTCGGGCCGGTCCCCGCCGGCCGGCCGGAAGAACCCCTTGGGCGCGGCATCGGCACCCACCACCAGCACCACGTCCGAACGCCCGGCGAGGATCTGCACGCGCGCGGTGTCGATCGCCTGCGCCCCGGAAGCGCACGCCGCGTAGACACTCGTCACCCGGGCCCCCTGCCAGCCCAGCGCCTTCGCGAACGTCGCGCCCGCCACGTACCCCGGGTATCCGCCACGCACCGTGTCCGCGCCGACGACCGAACCGACGTCCCGCCACTCCAGCCCGGCGTCGGAGAGGGCCGCGCGGGCCGCCGTCGTCCCGTACTCGACGAAGCCGCGCCCCCACTTACCCCAGGGGTGCATTCCGGCGCCGAGCACCGCCACCTCTCCTGTCATGCCGTCACCCCCGCGGGCCTCCAGTGCCAGGTCGTCCAGGTCGTCTCCGCGTCCTCACCGAGCACACCGGGGACGACCTCCATCTCCATGCCCACCGTCAGATCGGCGACGGTGATCCCGGGAACCGCCTGTCCCAGCACCACGATCCGCTCGGCCGTCAGCTCCACAGCGATCAACGCGTACGGCTCCCACGGAAGTTCCGGATCGCTCACATAGGGTGACGGAGGCCGGTAGCGGCCGTCCGTGTACGACCAGACCCGGCCGCGCCGCGACAGCCCGACCTCCTCCAGCTCGCCGCCCGGGCACGCGGGGTTGCGGCAGTGTCCGTCCTCGCGCGGGAAGAAGACCGAGGCGCAGGCCGAGCAGCGGGTGCCGAGCAGCCGGAAACCGTCCCCGTCCCCGGTGAACCACCCGGCGACCACAGGCATACGTGTGCGCGACAAGTCTCCTCCAGGGCACCGAATCTGACGGAACGTCAGAAGTCTGCCACGGGCCCCGGGAAATAGGCAGGGCGTCCGGCGAACCGTGGACGCCCTCCCAGCGTCGTCGTTACGGGAGGAGCGTCCGGGGCCCACGGGGGTGGCTCCGGGCGCTCCTCACCCGCCCCGGTACGACGTGCTCCGGTTGATCGGATACAGTCCGCCGGGTGTCCGAAACTCAAGCCTCCGTCCCCAACTCCGCGCCGGACTCCCACTGTTCGAGCTGCGGGTCGCCCTACGGAGAGGGCGTCACCGACTGGCCCCGCAGCTGTCAGGCCTGCGGCGCCGTCGCGTACCGCAACCCGCTCCCCGTAGCGGTCGCCCTCCAGCCCGTGTACGACACGAAGGGCACCGCCCTCGTCGTCATCACCCGAACCATCGACCCCGCGCGCGGAGGCATCGCCCTGCCCGGCGGCTACCTCGACCACCGCGAGGACTGGCGGCAGGCCCTCGTCCGCGAACTCGTCGAGGAGACGGGCATCGAAGCGGCGAGCCGCGACGTACGCCTCATCGACGCCCTGAGCTCGTCCGACGGGCACCTGCTGCTCTTCGGACTCCTCCCGGAGCGCCCGGCCGAGAGCCTCCCGAAGCCGGCGGCCACGGACGAGACGGAGGGCTGGCACCTCCTGCGCAGGCCCGAAGAGCTCGCCTTCCCGCTCCACACGCTGGTGGTACGGGCCTGGTTCGAAGGCCGGTACATCTGAGCCTCAGCGCTCGCCCAGCCCCCGTACCCGCACCGGGCGGCCCGGCTCGTCCACGCCGCCCTCCCGCTCCCGCTCCACGACCACCCGCCGACGCTCCCAGCGGGCGACGTAACGCTCGATCTCCGGCTCGTCCCACCCGTCGCCCACGTCCGGCACCACCAGGCCGCCCCCGGTCCCTCCCAGGGCCGGGGCCCATACCTCCAGCTCCGTACCACCGTCCGCACCGCGCACGGGAAGCACGGCACCCGCACGGGCGAACACCGGTATCCGGGACAGCGGAGCGTCGACGAGCACCCGGCCCGGCCCCTCGTACGCCCGCTCGGTCGCCGTGTCGTACCAGCGCCCCCGGGGCAGCTGCACCGCACGCCGGTCCGCGCCAGGAACGAGCACCGGCGCCACCAGCAGGCAGTCGCCGAGCAGGAAGGCGTCCTCGCAGTCGCGCAGCGCACGGTCCTCCGGCGCCCCCCACCACACCGGCCGCACATAGGGCGCCCCGGTCCACCGCGCCACGTGGGCCAGCGTCATGAAGTACGGCAGCAGCCGCCGCCGTTCGACCAGCGCCACGCGCGCGTGCTCCACCACGTCCGCCCCGAACTCCCGGGGCTCCCGGAGCCCCGCCCACGTACGGAACAACGGCAGATACGCGCCCAACTGGAGCCGGCGCAGGAACAGTTCGGGCGACCGGCCCGCGTCGGGGCCGCCGACGTCCGTCCCGGAGTACGGCACCCCGCACAGCCCGAGGCCCACGACCAGTGACAGCGCGGTCCGAAGCCCCGCCCAGCCGGGCGCCACCCCGCCGGACCACGTGCCCCCGTAGCGCTGCATCCCGGCCCAGCCCGAGCGCGAGAGGACGAACGGCCGCTCCCGGGGCACCAGTTCACGCACTCCCTCGTGGACCGCCCTGGCCATGCACAGCGCGTACACGTTGTGCGCCTCGCGATGGTCACCTCCGCGCCCCTCCAGGGAGTGCCGGGTAGACCGAGGCAGCGTCGACTCCCCGAAGGCCGCGAAGGACGTGGGCTCGTTCATGTCGTGCCAGAAGCCGGCGAACCCCTGTGAGAGCCGCTCCCCGTAGAGCCGCCCCCACCACTCCCGCACGCGCGCGTGGGTGAAGTCCGGGAAAACGGCCTCCCCGGACCGTGCGACTCCCCGCACCACGCGACCCGCGGCGTCCCGCACGAACGCGTCCAGTGCCGCCCCGCTGTCATGAACGGCGTTCCCCGGGGCGGCCTCCACCCCCGGCTGCACCACCGACACCAGCCGGACGCCGTCCCGCCGCAGCTCCTCGGCGAGGACCGGCACCTGCGCGAAGCCGTCCCGGTCGACGGTGAACACCCGGTGCCCGTCGTGGTGAGCGCTGTCCAGGTGCACGGCGTCCAGCGGCAGACCGCGTTCCCGGCAGTCGGCCACGAACCGCCGTATCTCCCGCTCACCCCCGGCACCCCACCGCACGTGATGACCCAGCGCCCACGCCGGCGGCAGTGCCGGCGCCCCGGTCAGCGACACCCAGGCGTGCAGCACGCGCGCGGGAGTACCCACCATCACCCAGCAGCGCAGGGGACCGCCGTCCATCCGCAGCTGCGACCCCCCGCACCGGTCATGCCCCGAACCGGCGCCCTCCTCGCCCTCCCGCAGCGTCACCGTGCCGTCCCACGAGGTGTCGTAGAACGCCAGATGCGTCGCCGCGTCCGCCACCACCAACTGCACCGGCATCGTCAGCGACAGCGGATCGTCACCGGGACCGGGGGCGCGACCGGGAGCGGTGTTCCACAGCCGGTACACGCCGTCCCGCAGTACGGGCCCGCCCCCACGCCCCCCGAGGCCGAAGAAGCGGGCGTCCGCCGCCACCTCCGACCGCTGCGCCCAGCGCGCCGTGCCACCGCCCACCGGTTCCCACCAGCGCGGCGGCAGCTCACGGCGGAGCGTCACCCCACCGGGCGTACATACCTCGAGCGCGCCGTGCCGCGAGACCACGACCGTCACCCGCTCCGCCACGACCCGCCAGCCGCCGTCCTTGTCCGGCTCCAGGGCGGCCCGGGGATCCGGCTCGGGACAGTGCCCCGCCAGCGCGTACGACGGCTCCGGACCGGCCCCGTCCCAGCCCCAGAAGACCGCCCCGTTCACCGCGACGGTGACCCGCAGCTCGGAGCGGCTGAACTTGATCACGCCACCCCCGGGCCCCGGCTCCGCCGCCAGCACCGGGCCGGGTACCCGCGCCCGCTCGGCCCCCCGGGAGGGCAGCCCGGCGGCATCCGCACGCCTCCCGCGCCACGCCGCCCGTACGGTACGCAATCCTTGCGCCGCCCCCGTCGAACCGATCACCTTCACCGAACGCACCAGGTCACGACCGTTCATGCTGCTCACCCTGTCACCACCGGCCGCGCAACCACGCGTCGTTCAACTTCCGTTCACCCGCCCCGGGACCAGATCTTCACGTCGGGGTCCACAGAGGACGCGCCCTGGTGCGAGAGTCGATCACATGGCATCGTCCGTGTCAGCCGCGTCACGCGCACACCCCCGCCCGTGCGCGGCCGACGCACACGAAGCGCACAGTCCGGGAGCCGCCCCATGTCGACCGCGAACCCCCTGCCGCTCTGGCAGCCAGAGCCGGAACGCATCGCCCAGGCACAGATCACCAGGTTCCAGTCCTGGGCGGCCGAACACCACGGAGCCCCCGCCGAGGGCGGTTACGCGGCGCTGCACCGCTGGTCGGTGGAGGAGCTGGACACCTTCTGGAGAGCCGTCACCGAGTGGTTCGACGTGCGGTTCTCCACCCCCTACGCGCGCGTACTCGGCGACCGGGCGATGCCGGGCGCCCAATGGTTCCCCGGAGCGACCCTCAACTACGCCGAGCACGCCCTGCGCGCGGCCACGACCCGCGCGGACGAACCGGCCCTCCTGTATGTCGACGAGACCCACGAGCCGCGACCGGTCACCTGGGACGCGCTGCGCCGCCAGGTCGGCTCCCTCGCCGCCGAACTGCGCGCCCTCGGCGTGCGCCCCGGAGACCGCGTCAGCGGCTACCTGCCGAACGTCCCCCAGGCCGTCGTCGCCTTCCTGGCGACGGCGACGGTGGGCGGCGTCTGGACCTCCTGCGCCCCCGACTTCGGCGCTCGCAGCGTCCTCGACCGCTTCCAACAGGTCGAGCCTGTCGTCCTGTTCACCGTCGACGGCTACCGCTACGGCGGCAAGGAACACGACCGCCGGGACACCGTCGCCGAACTCCGTCGCGACCTGCCCACCCTGCGCGCCGTCGTCCACATCCCCCTCCTGGGGACCGACGCCCCCGAAGGAGCCCTGGAGTGGTCGGCCCTCACCTCGGCCGACACGGAACCCGACTTCGAACAGGTCCCCTTCGGGCACCCCCTGTGGGTCCTCTACTCCTCCGGCACGACCGGCCTGCCCAAGGCGATCGTCCAGTCCCAGGGCGGCATCCTCGTAGAACACCTCAAACAACTGGGCCTCCACTGCGACCTCGGCCCCGAGGACCGCTTCTTCTGGTACACCTCCACCGGCTGGATGATGTGGAACTTCCTCGTCTCCGGCCTCCTCACCGGCACCACGATCGTTCTCTACGACGGCAGCCCCGGCTACCCCGACACCGGCGCCCAGTGGCGGGTGGCCGAACGCACCGGAGCGACGCTCTACGGCACCTCGGCCGCGTACGTCATGGCCTGCCGCAAGGCCGGCGTGCACCCCGCCCGCGACTTCGACCTCTCCCGGGTGCAGTGCGTCGCCACCACCGGATCGCCGCTGCCACCCGACGGATTCCGCTGGCTGCACGACGAGTTCGCGGAGAGCGGGGCGGACCTGTGGGTCGCCTCGGTCAGCGGCGGCACCGACGTCTGCTCCTGCTTCGCGGGAGCCGTACCGACCCTCCCCGTGTACATCGGCGAACTCCAGGCCCCCGGCCTCGGCACCGACCTCCGGTCCTGGGACCCGAACGGCGAACCCCTCGTCGACCAGGTCGGCGAACTAGTGGTCACCAACCCCATGCCGTCCATGCCGATCCACTTCTGGAACGACCCCGACGGCAGCCGCTACCACGGCAGTTACTTCGACACCTACCCCGGAGTGTGGCGCCACGGCGACTGGATCACCGTCACCTCGCGCGGCTCCGTGATCATCCATGGCCGCTCCGACTCCACGCTCAACCGCCAAGGCGTGCGCATGGGTTCGGCCGACATCTACGAAGCCGTGGAACGGCTCCCCGAGATCAGGGAATCCCTCGTCATCGGCGTCGAACTGCCCGACGGCGGGTACTGGATGCCCCTCTTCGTCCACCTGACGCCGGGACACCGCCTCGACGACGCCCTGCTGGACCGCATCAAGCGGACCATCCGCGAGCAGCTCTCCCCGCGCCACGTCCCCGACGAGATCATCGAGGTCCCGGGAGTCCCGCACACCCTCACCGGCAAACGCATCGAGGTCCCGGTCAAGCGTCTCCTCCAGGGCACCCCGCTGGAGAAGGCCGTCAACCCCGGCTCCATCGACAACCTCGGCCTGCTGAGCGTCTACGAGGAACTCGCGCGCAAACGCGCCTGAACACGGACACCCCCCGCCCGGGCCAGGAGCGCCTGGCCCCGGCATCGTTGTCAGTGCCGCCGGTTACTGTGAGTGAGCATTGATCGACCGCGTGCAGGGGGAAACATGACACACACCGACCACCAGACCATGCGACGCGTTCTGCGCCGCGAACTCGCCGGAACCATCGGCCTGTTGACCGACGAGCAGGACTTCCACGTCATGCGGCGCTACCGCAGCTTCGCCTTCGACGACCACACCGTCTACCTCGAACAGGTCGAGGCCCTCCTCAAGACCCGCGCCGCCCAGGGCAGCCACACCACCGTCGCCCTCTTCGACCCCGAGGAGTACGCCGACTTCTGCGCGCGGAGGAGCCTCGACCCCGACCTCCCGTCGAGCCGCACCCGCTTCACCGCGGAACTCGCGACCACGGGCCCCACCGTGCCCTACGAGGGCCAGCCCCTGGCCGACCTGGTCCCGGCCCTCGTCGACGAGGCCGTCCGCCAGGCGACCTGGGAGTACGCCAGCACGCTCCTGGCCCGCCTCGGCACCTGCGCCTCCTGCGGCGAGGACCTCGGCCGCGCCGCCTTCCACCGCGCCTCCGACCTCCTCGTCCGCATCCTCGACACGGCACGGCCGGGACACCGGCACCTGGTCTGCAGCGTCTCGGGAACACCGGAAACCCTCATCGCCGTCCTCCACGCGGACCAGGACGACGAGGGAAACACCCACCTCGACGACGGCGAGGCCCTGGAATTCACCACGGTCCTGGCCCTGGGCATCGCCACCCGCGACCCCGGCGGACTCGTCATGCGCACCACCAGCCAGGGCACCACCGACCGCGTCTACGGCTGGCGCCTGCGCGGCGAGAGCCTCGAACCCCTCACCGCTGGCGAGGTCTTCGACGCCTACTGCACCGACGTCGAATCCGGCGACCTCATCTCCCCGGAGTCAGGCGTCGACTACTGCGCACCGCCGGACCTGGGCGACGACGGAGCCCCCGCGGGACACCGGCACTGAACGCCCGAGGGGCGCCCCACCAAATGGAGCGCCCCTCGCGAACCGCCCGGAAGGGGCCGCCTACTCGCCCGACAACACCGCCTGAGCCGCGGCACGCGCATCCGCGGCACTGTCCGTGGCCCGCGCCGCGGCAGCCGCCCGCTCGCACTGGGCCAGCGTGTACTTGGCCAGCGCCGACCGCACGTACGGAATCGACGCCGAACCCATGGAGAGGGAGGTGACACCCAGACCGGTCAGCACACACGCGAGCAGCGGGTCGGCCGCGGCTTCACCACAGACGCCACAGCTCTTGCCCTCGGCCTTCGCCGCCTCGGCGGACAGCGCGACCAGATCGAGCAGCGCGGGCTGCCAAGGATCCTGCAGACGGGAGACCGCGCCCACCTGACGGTCGGCGGCGAAGGTGTACTGCGCGAGGTCGTTGGTCCCCAGGGAGAGGAACTCGACCTCTCGCAGGATCGAGCGCGCCCGCAGCGCGGCCGATGGAATCTCCACCATCGCACCGAACTTCGCCCGCAGGCCGGCTTCACGGCACGCGTCCGCGAACGCCTTGGCGTCGGCACGGTCCGCGACCATCGGCGCCATCACCTCAAGGTGGACGGGCAGCCCCTCCGACGCCTTCGCGAGCGCCGTCAGCTGGGTACGCAGCACCTCGGGGTGATCCAGCAGCGTCCGCAGCCCGCGCACACCCAGCGCCGGGTTCGGCTCGTCGGCCGGAGTAAGGAAGTCCAGCGGCTTGTCCGCCCCCGCGTCCAGCACCCGTACGACGACCCGGCCCTCGGGGAATGCCTCGAGTACCTGTCGGTAGGCCTCGATCTGCTTCTCCTCGGACGGCGCGTTGGCACTGTCGTCGAGGAACAGGAACTCGGTTCGGAAGAGGCCAACCCCTTCGGCCCCGGCCTCGACGGCGGCCGGCACGTCCGCGGGACCCCCGACATTCGCCAGCAGCGGCACCTTGTGCCCGTCGGACGTGACACCCGGCCCGGTGGAAGTGGAGAGAGCGGCCCTGCGCTCGGCGGCAGCGGCCTCCAACTGCGCCCTCTTCTCGGCACTGGGGTCCACGAAGATCTCGCCGGTGCTGCCATCCACCGCGATCACCGTGCCTTCGGCCAGCTCTCCGGCCCCGGGCAGCGCCACCACGGCCGGCACACCCAGCGCCCGCGCCAGGATCGCGCTGTGACTCGTCGGCCCGCCCTCCTCGGTGACGAAACCGAGAACCAGCGTCGGGTCGAGCAACGCGGTGTCCGCCGGCGCGAGGTCACGCGCGATCAGGACGTACGGCTCGTCGCTGTCCGGGACACCCGGCATCGGCACCCCGAGCAGCCGGGCGACGATACGGTTCCGCACGTCGTCCAGGTCGGCCACCCGGCCGGCCAGGTACTCCCCGGCACCCGCGAGCAGGGCGCGGTACGAGGCGAACGCGTCGTACACGGCCCGCTCGGCGGTGCTGCCGACGGCGATACGCCGTTCCACGTCCGCCATCAGCTCGGGGTCCTGGGCCATCATGGCCTGCGCCTCGAGTACCGCCTGGGCTTCACCCCCGGCCAAGGTGCCGCGCGCCATCAGGTCGGCCGCCACGGCTTCCACGGCCTTGTGGGCGCGCCCCTGTTCCCGCTCCGTGTCCTCGGCCGGAATCTGCTTGGCAGGCGGTTCCAGCACCGCCGTCCCCATGTGCCGAACCTCGCCGATGGCCACACCGTGGCTCACGCCGACGCCTCGCAGCGTTGTCTCCATCTCACCCGTCTCCGATAGTGCGGCGGGTCCCGCCGCCGCGATGGTGTCCTGCTCCCCGTCGTAGGACGGGGAGGACCTCACTGCCAGCCGAAGAGACTGTCGCCGGTCTTCACGTCGCCCTCGTCGCGGAGACCAGAGAGGGAGTCAGCCGTGGCTTCCAGTGCCACGACCGGGCACACAGCGGATTTGCCCGCGGCCTCGACGGCGGCAGGGTTCCAGCGCACGACACCCTGACCACGGGTCACGGTGTCTCCCTTGTTGACGAGCAGCTCGAAGCCCTCGCCGTTGAGTTGCACGGTGTCGATACCGAGGTGCGTGAGGACACCGTGCCCCTCGTCGTCGACGACCACGAAGGCGTGGGGGTGCAGGGAGACGATCACCCCGTCCACCGGCGCCACCGCCACTGAAGGCTCACGTACCGGGTCAATGGCGGTGCCGGGACCGACCATGGCTCCGGAGAAGACCGGATCAGGCACCGCTGCCAGTCCGATGGCGCGTCCATCTAGTGGGGACGTCACGCTGGTCATGGGGCCTCCCAAGGGGCGGAGATCTTGAAGGATCGTCACTGCACGTGTTCGAAGGTGCACCGAGCAACAGGGTATGTCGTATGTAGTACCAGTTGCGTACGATAGCTCCGATTAGAGGTCTAGACCACACCTCACATGGATTTGCCCCGGCTCCGCGGCCCCCTGTACAGTCGTACTCCTGCTTGAGACCGAGCGGCGTGATCAACCGCCTCGCTTGGCTGAGCAGCATCCAACTTGTCAGATCCTATCTCGGGGTCACCTTCTGCATGCCTGCGGACGGTGGTCAGGGGGCAGGAAAAACACTGATAGAGTTTGGAACAGCGAAGGGAAGCGCCCGGAGGAAAGCCCGAGAGGGTGAGTACAAAGGAAGCGTCCGTTCCTTGAGAACTCAACAGCGTGCCAAAAATCAACGCCAGATTTGTTGATA